>NZ_JBXWSM010000016.1:0-72444 GCF_059613405.1 Ruegeria sp. BHSA118 | reverse complement strand
TCAACCGTCTTTCCAGTCCGTCAGGCCGTCTCTCCGACCCGTCAGCACCGCCTCAGCAGCGCCGGTGAAGGGGGTTCTAAGTATAACCAACAAAACCCGCAAGCGGAAAATGACGCCGCAGAGCATTTTTTTGAAAATTCTGAGATAACCATTTAAAAACAAGATATTACAAGATCTGAAAGCTCGCCTTTCCTGTGTCGGTCGGGACTCTCTCCATCGGATGGCCACGACACAAGCCGGAAGACACAAGATGGCACTACTATATATAGGGAATCGACCGACACTGAACACAAGGCGGCGCGACTCAAGTCAGTGAATCGACTCGGGACTCTGCCAGATTCTGCATTGAAAACCTCAAACGCCATATTTCGAACCGCATCATGCCGAGGGGGCCTTACATGATTCCGACCACACCTTGAGCGTGCCAACATTCTGAACACCAATCTTGAACATCCCACCGGGATGGGTTCTGGTCTGGGACATTCGTTTTCGGCTTCTTCAGCGAGACAGGCATGACGCGTCACCTTACGTTCCCACTGGTCAGAACCGTCGGATTTGACGGTGCGCTTGTCACATTTGCGGACACGATGTCTGAGACAGCGAACCGAGCGGCGCTGGCCTTTCGATCTGAACTGGATCGGCTTCAATGGGAAGAGGTCACGGAGTCTTCTGCCACGCTGGCCTCGGCATATGTCCGGTTCGATACGCAAAGCACCACCCACCAACAGATGCTGCACAAGCTTCAGGACCTCGTCGATCAGAAGGACTGGTACAACACACCACTTCCAACAGGCCGCAGGCTGTGGCGAATTCCGACGGTCTATGGCACTGACCTTGCGCCCCAGCTGGACGATGCCGCTGCTGCTGCCGGTCTCGCGCCGGAAGAAGCGATACGGCGGCTTGGCCAGTCCCGCGTGCGGGTTTTGACGATAGGGTTCGCCCCCGGGCAACCCTACCTTGGGCCATTGCCCCCCGAGTTCAACATTCCGCGGCTGCAAAACCTGACCCCCATGGTGCCCGAAGGCGCTCTGGTTCTTGCAATATCTCAGTTTGTCCTGTTTTCCGGGCCGACGCCAACCGGGTGGCGGCATGTCGGGCAGACCGCATTTCGGTGTTTCCGGCCCGAGACGACCGAGGCATTCGCCCTCAAGCCCGGGGATGAACTGATATTCGAACCCGTTTCCCGCGAAGACCTGGAACATATCAGAGCCAAAAACGAAGATGGCACTGGCGGAGCAACCTGCGAGGAGATTGCGCCATGAGCCTGATCGTCCACCAGATCGGACCGGCCTGCACCATACAGGATCAGGGGCGTACAGGGTATCTGGACCAGGGCCTGTCCCGGTCCGGGGCCGTCGATACACTTGCCCTTCATGAAGGCGCCGCATTGCTCGGCCAGAGCCCGGAACTTGCTGCGCTGGAAATGGGCGGAATGGGCGGCACGTTCGAGGCGAAACAGAACATGCGCATCGCATTGACCGGTGCGCGGATGCAGGCCAGCATTGATGGCAGCCCCGTGGCCTGGAATGCCTCGCATCACCTGGAGCCCGGACAACGGCTGGTCATCGGTGCGCTTCTGCAAGGCAATTACGGCTATCTTCATTTGGGAGGCGGTATCGATTCAGAGGTTTTTCTGGGATCTCGATCCGCGCACCTGACGGCACGGATCGGGCGAGCGGTGAAACCGGGCGACAAGCTGACCTGTGGCGCGGATGCGGGCGACGCAGGTTTGAAACTGACCCCTTCCGAACGCTTCTCGGGTGGCGTTTTGCGTGTCGTCGCCAGCTTCCAGACGTCCTTGTTTGATGACGCAACGCTTGATCGGTTTGTGCGCACCTCATTCCATCGTGGGACACGCGCCAACCGGATGGGGATGCAGGTGAACAATGACGGCGAGGGGTTTGCAGCCACTGGTCAACTGAACATCTTGTCCGAGGTTATTACCCCGGGCGACATCCAGATGACCGGAACAGGAGATCCGTTCATCCTGTTGCCGGAATGCCAGACCACAGGAGGGTATCCCCGCATCGCGACCGTTCTGCCGAGCGATATGCCCCGCGCGGCACAGACACCCGCGGGCGGAGCGATCACGTTCGAATTTGTCGGCATGGAACAAGCCACTGAATTGCAAGCGGCATTCATGACGGACCTTGCCCGGCTGCCCTCAAAAGTCGAGGCACTGGTGCGTGATCCCCATGACATCCCGGACTTGCTGTCCTACCAATTGATCAGCGGAGTGATCTCTGCCACCGACTAAGGAGATGTGCCGATGCCAAGCGTCGATCTGAATGCCGATATGGGGGAAAGCTTTGGCCCGTGGAAAATGGGCGACGACGAAAGCGTTCTGAAGATCATCACCTCTGCCAATATTGCCTGTGGCTTTCATGCGGGTGATCCGGATGTAATGGCATCAACAATGAAGCTGGCGGCCGAGAATGATGTCGGCATCGGGGCGCATCCCGGGTTTCCCGACCTGCAAGGTTTTGGCCGCAGGAACATGAAGCTGTCTCAGGACACCCTTCGCAATCTGGTGCGGTATCAGTTGGGCGCAGCTATGGGCATGGCCAAGGCGGTTGGCACCAGAGTTCGTCATCTAAAGCTGCACGGCGCACTGGCCAATATGTGTTCGGTCGATGTCGATATGGCGCGGGCCTGCTATCAGGGCGCGCTGGACGTCGATCCCGACATCATCGTGATGGTTCTTGCCGTAACGAAACAGGAAGAGGCCGTGCGCGAGCTGGGCTGCAAATGGGTGGGCGAGATTTTTGCCGACCGCGCCTACAATGACGACGGAACATTGGTTGACCGCAGCCTGCCCGGCGCGGTGATCCACGACGCGGATGTCGCAGGGCCTCGCATCCTGAACATGGTTCGCGAAGGCGCGATCATCACCGAAAGCGGCAAGCGGCTGGAGACATCGATCGACACAATTTGCCTGCATGGTGACGGACCAACTGCGGTGCAAATCGCCCGTTCTGTTCGCGAAAGCCTGATTGGCGGCGGCGTCGAGGTCACGAAATTCACCCGCTGAACATCATGGGTTAACGTCGGCAACCCAAATTCACGACTGTTGCCCGTACTGGCCTCAGCGCCTAGCATGGCGGGCAAACGCATATTCTGAATACTACAGTTTTCAAACAATGCCTTGACCCAAGGCGGGCAAGTGCAAGGAGGTCGTGGAATGTCATTTGATCTGATGTCTTATCAGCCCCGGGGCGACAAGAAGAACTCGGACTTCTTCAACGAATACCTTCCGAAGATTTACGAACGCCGGACAAGCTCGGGCATTGCGGATCAGATCGGCGCGATGCGGGCCATCATCATTCAGGTAGAGCCCGACGCGGTGTTCGACACAATGGTCGAGCTTTACGTGATGACACCCTACCGGCACACCGCCAGCTATCTGGGACGAACCCACAGATTCTCGGTTCTGCATTCACATCCTGACTATCCCGCGCTGATCCTGATGGCACCGCTCAGCCCCGGGTTCGAAGATTTCATCCCCCGCATCAATCGCATGTATCCACTGGCGCGCAACACACCGCAGACGCGTTATGTAGGTGAGGTATTTGCAGCCTGTGATCTGGACGCGCTGACCCATGCACTTGAGGATCAGAACATACGGTTCGAATATCCCGGGGATACCGAGAACCCGTTCTACACATCGGACGGGTTCCGATTCACAACCCCGTCCGATTTCACCTGCAACCGCGTCGGGTATTCGACCCACGACTTCAACGACACCGACAGTCTGGGCCTTGGGGATCGCGTGTTGCTGAGCGATACGGAACAGGCCCGTCTGGAACAGGCCGCCGCCTTTGGAACCGAAAGCAGGATCGCCCCGCTGATGCTGGGAATCGACCATCTTGCGACGCGGGTGCTGGCAGGCGAGCGCGAGGATGCGATTCTCGAGTTCCTGACCATGGTGCCCTACTATTTCTGGGGCGCTTACAACATATTCGACATGAACTCGTCGACCAATGTGAACCGCAACGGCAACGTGGACGATGACAAAAAGTCTCCGGCCAAGGTATTCACCGCAAACAACACGCCATCCTTCGTCAACTCCTTCGCCAAACTGCCGATGCCGACCGAGGATTTCGTGCGCAATTTTGGCCGTCGTCTGCACCACATGGCTGTCGAGATTCAGGATGGCGATCACGGCGCCGGGGAAAAGAACGTCGATTTCGTTGTAAATACCCTGAAGGATAAGGGTGTGCCGTTCCTGGCCCACGTGGTGGGCGAGTGCAAAGACGACCCGAACCTGAAACAGATCTTCTCAAAACACTCCAAGCACACACTGCTGATTACCGAGTATATCGAGCGCTGCCACAAATATGATGGGTTCTTCACCAAGGACAATGTCGCCGCCCTTACAGCCGCCGCCGGACAGGATGAACAATACCAGCACGGTCACGTTTTCGATTGAAAAAAGGGCTGCGGAATACCGCAGCCCAGACCCATTCAGGAGAGAATATGCCGAACCTTATGATGGCCCGATCATGAAACAGGTGACATTGCGGGCTTGCAGACGGCGGCAGGCCAGATCCGCTTGTTCGCGGGTCATGCCCTGAAAGGTTGCGTCAAACCCGCGCGCGCTCTGGTTCACTTTGCGCAGCGTTCCTTCCAGTGTGGTCATTTCCGACAATGCGGTTTTCAGCAAAACCTTCTCGGCCTCATACCGCGTGGTATAGCGACCCACGTTGACCCCCCACAGGTGCCCGCCGGATGAAGACAGGCGGGTGACGACCTCTTGCTCGGGCTCTGGCTGCTTGGTGGAATCCGTCGAAGCCAGAACCAGATTTTCGGGGCGCAGTGCCGGACGGGTGTCGGATGTTTCCACAGACGGTGCAGTTGGTGCGATATCCGCTTCGGCAATGGCCGCCGCGATCGCGCTGTTAATGCGGCCGCTATTCTCATCAGCTGCCGCTGCAACCGCGCTTGCGACTTGCGTTGCCGCGGAGGGACGCCGAACCGGGCGCAAACTGGATTCTGGCGCGCCGCTCACGCTGGCGACCTGCGTCCCGACACCCAATCCGGTATTTCCAGCATAGGCCGGTCGGGCAGGTTTGCGAATGGGCGCACGCGACGGGGCGCGGCGGAAACCCAAATCCAGAAGCTCGGCAACCTTGGCATTCCGAGAGGCGCCGGATTTTCCGCCGAAAACGGTGGCGATGATGCGTTCATCCTTGCGTTTTGCCGATGCCACAAGATTGAACCCCGCCGCACGGGTGTAACCGGTTTTGATGCCGTCGGCGCCTTTGTAGGCCGCCAGCAGGCGACGGTTTGTGTTGGGAACGGTTTTGATCCCTGCATGCGTCGATTGGCGCGAGAACAGGTTATAGTATTGCGGATAGTCATACAGCAGATGCCGACCCAGCGTGGTCATGTCACGTGCGGTCGAAAGATGTCCCGCCTCGGTCAAACCATGGGCGTTCTTGAAGGTCGTGCGGCTCATCCCCATCGCCTTGGCGGTTCGCGTCATGCGCCGTGCAAAAGCTGCCTCGGATCCGCTGATGGCAATACCGATGGACGTTGCGGCATCATTGGCCGATTTCACAGCAGCCGCACGGATCAGATAGCGAAACGCAATCGTCTGACCGGCGCGCAGCCCCAGCTTCGATGGCGGCTCGGCTGCTGCCTTCTTAGTGATCCGAACCGGGGTATCCAGCGTGATCTCACCGTTCCGCACCGCTTCGAACGCGATATAAAGCGTCATCATCTTGGTCAGCGATGCCGGGTGAAGTCTTGTGTCAGCATTGCGCGAATGCAGAACCTCTCCGGTTCGGGCATCAATCACCATCGCCGCGTAAGGTGCCGCCATGGACCTGAGCGGCGCGACCGCCAAAACACATAGCAACACTATGAGAAAAAAGCCCATTCGGGCCGGAACTGTCCGCCGAATCTGCACGATTATTGCCTCTGTCTGCCTCGCGCCGCCGGGTTTTCCCGGTCAGCAAAATTTATTTTGTTGTTACAAAGACTATCACAGAGACCTGGTGAAATAAACCGAAAGCTGGGCATTTCGCGGTTTCGTTAGGCTGCCCCTACAGGGCTATATCTAGACAGGTACTGCCCAAAGCCCACCAGATGCGCGATTGAGGCAGAACTTGGTCAACACCCTGCAAGGTTTTCGTGAAACTGCGGCCAAATGGCAACATCACCTCAGGCTGTGCACCAGATCGGCCAGACCGCCCAAATCCCTCAACTCGCGGAATCGGGGGCTGTCGACCGGGGCTTCGGCATGCTCCACCTCCCAGACAAGGCCGTGCGGGACATGAACCCCCCAGCTTCCAGCCTGGATCGGAGCCACAACATCAGATCGCATGGAATTGCCAACCATCATCGCGCGCGCCGGGCCATCACCATGCCGCTCAAATATCGACCGGTAAGTGTCAGGGGTCTTTTCAGACACGATTTCCACTGCGTCGAACAGATCGCCCAGACCCGAATGGGCCAGTTTGCGTTCCTGGTCGATCAAGTCCCCTTTGGTAATCAAGACAACCCGACACAAGCCGGTCATGCCTTCCACCGCGTCGCGGGCATGGGGCAACAGCTCGATCGGATAGGCCAGCATCTCTTGCCCGGCTTCGATCAATTGGCGAATGACCGAGGCCGGAACACGGTCATCCGTGACTTCGAGAGCGGTTTCGATCATCGACAAAACAAAGCCCTTGATGCCATAGCCATAGTGTCGAATGTTGCGCTTTTCGGCCGCCAGAAGCCGCTCCATCAGATGATCCTGGTCGGCATGATCGGCCAGCAATTCGCCAAAATGCGCCTGCGTCAGCTGAAAAAAACGCTCATTGTGCCACAGGGTATCATCCGCATCGAAACCGATTGTCGTCAGCTTGTCAGTCATCTCGTTTACGTCCGCTTGCTCTTTTCACCGGCCATGCCCACGTTATATAAGCGCGAAGATAAACCCCAAAACTGAATCGGACAGTTG
The DNA here is from genome assembly GCF_059613405.1 of Ruegeria sp. BHSA118. Taxonomy (NCBI): domain Bacteria; kingdom Pseudomonadati; phylum Pseudomonadota; class Alphaproteobacteria; order Rhodobacterales; family Roseobacteraceae; genus Ruegeria; species Ruegeria sp. BHSA118. Next base: position 65,495 of record NZ_JBXWSM010000016.1, on the reverse strand, counting down.
CCTACGATGCTGGAAAAGACCTGGATGATGTCTGACGAACCGGACGACGACAGCGACGCGTCCGTTCTGGTGCAGACGCGCCCAAAAACCAAGCGTCCTCCTTTGTACAAGGTGCTGTTGCTGAACGACGATTACACGCCGATGGAATTCGTTGTTCATGTTCTGGAACGTTTCTTCGGCATGACCCATGCAGAAGCATTCGAGATCATGCTGACCGTGCATAAAAAAGGTGTGGCCGTCGTCGGGGTCTTCAGCCATGAAATTGCCGAGACCAAAGTTGGCCAGGTTATGGATTTCGCCCGCAGGCACCAGCACCCGCTGCAATGCACCATGGAACGCGAAGAATAAGGCTTTTTGCCTGACCCTCACCCATATTTGCCGGAATTGCCCATGTCCCCTCGCCTGGAACTTGCATTGCAGAACGGCCTGTCGCTGTCGTCTCCCCTTAGCGTGATCTGCCCTGTTCCAGCCCATGATCTGTCGGCGCTTCCCCATGAGGCGCAGGTGGTGCAGCCGTTCAAACCTTTTTACGACCATTTTGCCGCGCAGGGCTTTGACACGGTGCCCGAGGCAGAAAACCCTTGCGAGGATGCAATCGTGTTTTTGCCGCGGGCCAAGGCGTTTGCGCGGGCGATGATCCATCTGGCCAGCTCACGAGCCCGCGGCGTTGTCGTGATCGATGGCGCAAAGACCGATGGCGTGGACAGCATTCTGAAAGATGTTCGCAAAAGGGTCTCGGTCGAGGGGCCTCTGTCCAAAGCACACGGAAAAATCTTCTGGTTTCGGGCTGACCCGCACAGCTTTGCAGATTGGGCTGCGCCAAAGACACAGATCGTCGATGGGTACCACACGGCACCGGGTGTGTTTTCAGCGGACGGGATCGATCCCGCTTCGGCCATGTTGCTGAACGCCTTACCTGCCAAGCTGGGGCCGCGCGTGGCCGATCTGGGTGCCGGGTGGGGGTATCTGACCGCAGAGCTTTTGAAGCGCGACAATATAAAATCCGTGCATCTTGTCGAAGCAGATCACACGGCCCTTGCCTGTGCGCGCGTCAACGCCTCTGACCCCGGGGCCCGGTTTTATTGGGCTGACGCCGTCACCTGGAACGCGCCAGAGCCATTGGACACCGTTGTAATGAACCCCCCGTTTCACACCTCACGCAGTGCCGACCCAACGCTGGGGCAGGGTTTCATCGCAGCAGCGGCACGCAATCTGACGCGCAATGGAACCCTATGGATGGTGGCCAATCGCCACCTTCCCTACGAAACCACTCTGAACGAACACTTCGCTCGGGTCGACGAAGCCGCCGGCGACAACCGGTTCAAGGTGTTTGAGGCCTCTCGCCCTCGGCGATAAGGCCAGCTAACCTGCCCCCAATTCAGGAGGATTCGGATGTCCTTTTCCATCGCAGGCAAGACCGCAATCGTTACAGGCGGGGCCAATGGCATCGGGCTGGCCATAGGTCGGCATTTCGCGGATGCGGGCGCAAATGTCATGTTCGCCGATATTGACGAAAAAAGCCTGGTCGATGAGCTTGGAGAACAGGCAGAAGATGGCAATATTCGCTATTTCGCAGGCGACCTGCGCGAAAAGCTGACCATTGCCAATTTGCTGTCGGCAACACTGGATGCGTTTGATCAGGTAGATATTCTGATCAACGGTGCGCGACAGGTGATCCGGTCTGATCCGCTGGACCCCGATGACGACTCGATGCGTACCTTGCTGAACCAGAACCTGATGCCTGCGCTGCGGCTCAGCCAGGTGGTCGCGAAACGCATGATCAAACAGTCCGGGGGTGACGATGAAAACCCCGCCGGATCGATTATCAACCTGTCATCCATCGCGGCCCGCCGCACGCATCCCGACCTGATGGCCTATTCCGTGTCGACCGCCGCGCTGGATCAGTTGACACGTTCACTGGCCGTGGCGTTGGCACCGAACCGCATCCGGGTCAATTCGATTGCGCTCGGCTCGGTCATGAGTGCATCACTGCAATCGACCCTGAGAGAGAACCGAGAATTCCGCGACGATATCGAAAAGCACACACCGCTTGCCCGTATCGCGTCGGCCACCGAATTGACGGAAACCGCGCAGTATCTGGCATCGGATGCAGCCGGATTCATCACCGGCCAGATCCTGACCATCGATGGTGGCCGCACATTGCTTGACCCTGTTGCCGCACCTGCGCATTGAGACCCATGTTCGAAACCGAAAAAAACACCGCCTCTGCCTGGTTCCGCCAATTGCGCGACGACATTGTTGCCGCTTTCGAAGCATTGGAGGACAGCCACGACACCGGCCCGTTTTCGGACGCAAAACCCGGCCGCTTTGAAGTCAAGGAAACCAAACGCGAGTCCGAGGACGGCTCTGACGCCGGGGGCGGTCTGATGTCCGTGATGCGCGGAGGGCGTGTGTTTGAAAAGGTCGGGGTCAATGTCTCGACAGTTTACGGGACCCTGGGCGAGCGTGCACAACAGGCAATGGCAGCACGCAAAGGCATTCCCGGGATGACCGAAGACCCGCGTTTCTGGGCCTCGGGGATCAGCCTCGTGGCGCATATGCAGAACCCGCATGTCCCGGCAGTGCATATGAACACTCGCATGTTCTGGACCCCGCACGCATGGTGGTTCGGCGGCGGATCGGATCTGAACCCCTGCATCGAATATGATGACGACACGGCGCATTTCCATGATACCCAAAAGGCTCATCTGGACCCGCATGGCCCCGGACATTATCCACGCCTGAAAGAGTGGGCAGACGAATATTTCTATATCCCCCACCGCAAACGCGCGCGCGGCGTAGGCGGCATTTTCATGGATGATTACTGCACCGGAGACTGGCAGGCGGATTTTGCCCTGACGCAGGATATCGGTCGGGCTTTCCTGCCCGCTTTCGTGCCATTGGTTGAAAATCGGCGCGTACAGGGTTTTTCGGACGCCGACAAAGACACCCAGCTGGTACATCGCGGTCTTTATGCGGAATACAATCTAGTCTATGACCGCGGCACCAAGTTCGGACTGGAAACCGGACATGATCCGGACGCGGTTCTAATGAGCCTGCCACCAATGGCGAAATGGATCTGACCCTCAGAACGTGTCCATGATGAAGTTGTCATAGCAGTAGTTCTGCGCCGACGACGCCGACATGTTGGCCCCGACTTTCCTGACGGTGATGGAATACCCCGGCTTGGTATCCGCCCCCGGCGGCGGCGTCAGCGAGAATTGTACGGTCCGGACGCCGGGTTCATAGGCGCGCCAGATATAGATCCGTTGGTTGTTTGGAACGCCCAGACTGCGGATCGCGTAATCCCCGATTCCACACCAATAGTTCACGGGCGCTGACGATCCGATGGCTTTGACCTCGTAGACACCGTCCGGCAGCGGCGTGATTTCCGTGCGAAATTGCGGCCGAACGGACAGGCCGAACCCAACAGCTTGGGCCATCGCAGGTATCAAAAACAGCACGGCAGCAGCCAAAGTCTTGAATGATCGCATTATCCAGGTATCCCGAAACAAGGGTCCGATACCAATAGCATAGTCGGGACGACCTGCGAGTAAAGCAGGACAGGCCAACGAGCCGGTAACACTGACCACATCAAAGAATTTATTCTACCCATATTGCAGGAAAGCAGTACACTCGCTGAAGACTTTTGGTTCCCGTTACACTGTTGGGCATCTCTTTGAGCAAGACGTTTCCAAAAGACTGGTTCGATTTCACGCCGGAAAAATACGCGGATCTGGGCGCTATGTTCTATCTGGCGGGTTTGACGAAAACACATCAGAAACGCAGTCTGGCACAGGTTTTGTACGCGTTCGAAACCCCGTTTCGTCTGGGCCAGTACCATATCTTCCGGCAGCACGGATTCCCTCGTGGTTTTGTCACCTTCGCCGGGCTCAGCCCCGAAGCCGAGTTCCGTTATGCGGTGAAAGAAAAACCCCTTTCAGACACGGATTTTACCAGTGGATCATCGTTCTGGATCATTGATCTGGTGGCTCCGTTTGGACAGACCAGCCAAATTGTTGATATCCTCAAGCAGGATATCCCGCACCCGCGTGTGCGCACCAACCGGATGGACAGTGACATGACACGCAATCGCATCGTCGAATGGACGCGGGATGAAGCGGGCGAGGTTCACATGCGTTTGTACCGCAAGAAGGAGTTTGAACGCGTGTTGCAGCAAGGCGAGGGTTAATTGGTTTCGGTTCCGATCACAGGCGAACTGACCGGGGATGTGACTGGTTTTCCAACTAACGTTGAGACGGGGCAACCCACTCTGGACAATGGAAACTTCAATCCGGTCACGCAAACCTGGACGATTGCGGCACAGCCCGCCAACGGAACCGCCTCGATCGACCCGAACACAGGAGAGTGGACCTATACAGTCGACCCGACATTTTTCGATGGCCTCGACAAAGGCGAAGTTGTCTTCGATTCTTTCTTCATCAGCGTCTCGGGTACAACGCAAGCCGGCCCATTTACCCTTCCATTCACCGGCACACCGGACCCGGTTGAAGTGATCATCAGGATCGAGGGCGTCTGTTTTGCGGCCGGAACTCTGATTGAGACTGAAAGCGGCCCGCTTGCGATCGAAACGCTGCGAGCAGGTCATAAGGTGGCCACTGCCGATCACGGTCTGCAACCTATCCGCTGGATCGAAAGCAGCAGGATTCCACCCGAACAATTATGCGATGAACCTGCTTTGCGCCCCGTTCGTATCTCGGCGGGCAGTCTGGGGCCGAACGAACCCTCACGTGACCTTCTGGTGTCGCAGCAGCACAGGATCCTGGTCAAAGGCCCGAAGGTTGAACTGCTTTTCGGCGCGTCCGAAGCCCTGATTGCCGCCAAACACCTGTGCGGATGGCCTGGCATCGGCATCGATACATCGGTTCAAACCGTCGAATATCTTCACGTCCTGCTGGACCGGCATGAGATCCTGAACGCCGAGGGCGCGCAGGCCGAGAGCCTGTTTCTGGGGGAAGAGGCCCTTTATTCGCTGTCCTCTGAGGCATTGCGGGAACTGGCTTCGATATTCCCCGACAGGCCGACCTCGGGTCACACCGGGTTCGGGCGCGCGGCTCGCCTGATACTGCGCGAACACGAAGCCCGCGCCCTCGCCTGAGCCTAGCTGCCGGCCACAATGCGCCCGCCGACATCCTGCGGGGCCAATGCAACCGTCTTGATCACGGCATAACATGTGCTGCCCGGTTTCAGGTTCAGGGCCGCAACAGATCGACGCGTAACCCGCGCAAGCACATTGCCTGCCGGGGTCTTTACGGACACGATCGCACCCGGCCCCTCGCCCGACCGGATCGTATCCACGGTCCCGGCCAGCACATTCAGCGCCGAAAGCCCCTCGGGTTTGTTGTTCGACAGGATCACTTCCTGAGCGGGTATTCGAATCCGCAAGTTTGCCCCGACCTCATGCGCGATACGAGGCAGAAAGAGCCGCGCGCCATTGGCGTTCAACTCTGTCAGCCCGTCGGAATGATGCTTTGCAACCTGAACCTGCAACACGGCCCCGACGGCGCGAATTCCCGCAGGAGCCACTGACGGGTCGGCAAGCATTTCGGATGCGGGCCCGTGACGAACGGCCTTGCCATCCTGCAACGCCACAACGGATGTTGCCAACCGGGCCACTTCGGCGGCAGAGTGCGTCACATAGAGGATCGGAACCGAAACCTCGTCCCTGAGACGCTCGAAATAAGGCAGGATTTCCGCTTTTCGCCCATCATCCAGTGCCGCCAGCGGTTCATCTGCAAGGATCAATCTTGGGCTTGCCAACAGGGCCCGCCCGATGGCAACGCGTTGTTTCTCACCGCCTGACAACCCGGCAGGTCTGCGGTCTAGCAGATGACCGATGCCCAGCATGTCGATGACCCTGTCGGGGTCTTCGCGGCGTGTGTTTTTCGGCGCAAACCAACGCCCATAGGCAAGGTTCTGGCGCACGGTCAGATGGGGGAACAGCCGCCCTTCCTGAAAAATATATCCCAATCGACGCCGATGCGGCGGCAGCCACAGGCCCTGTTCCGTATCGAACAGAACCCAGTCATCTACTGCCACACGGCCCGCCTGGGGCCGCAACAACCCTGCCACTGCGTTGACGATGGTGGTCTTGCCCGATCCAGAGCGCCCGAACAGCACCGTCACGCCCGGCGGCGCATCAAAACTGACGTCCAGATCGATTCCCGACAGATGGTGGTGCAACCGAACAGACAGGCTCATGATCCGGCCACCCGCGCCGCGGCACGCCGCCCCACATACTCCGACAGCAACAACGCGCTCATTGCGATGACGATCGAGATCAGAACCAGCCGCGTCGCGGCCGCCTCGCCGCCCGGGACCTGCAAAAAGGCGTAGACAGCCGAAGGCAACGTCTGCGTCTGACCTGGGATGTTGGACACAAAGGTAATCGTCGCACCGAATTCACCCATGGCCTTGGCGAAGGCCAGAATAGCCCCCGCTATGACCCCTGGTAAAATCATCGGCAAAGTCACCGTACAAAACACCATCGGACGCGACGCGCCCAGAGTCGCCCCTGCCTGTTCCAGCTTCGGGTCCACCGCTTCGATCGATAAACGTATCGCCCGGACCATCAAAGGGAAGGCCATGATCCCGGCGGCAAGGGCCGCGCCTGTCCAGCGAAAAGCCACTACGATCCCAAACTCGGCCAGAAGCCGGCCCAGCGGCCCTTGAATGCCGAAGGTCAGCAACAGCAGGTATCCGGTGACAACCGGCGGCAGGATCAAAGGCAAATGCACCAGACCGTTCAAAACCTGTCGCCCGGGAAACCGCCAACGCGCCAGAGCATAAGCGACAAATATCCCAAACGGCAACGTCGCCAGCGTCGCCCAGAAGGACACGCGCAATGAAAGTTTCAATGCTTCTACTTCGGCGGGCCCTAACCAATCCAAGGAAATCACCTGCCCGGCAGGGTAAATCCCTGCTCCAGAAATACAGCCGTGGCTGCATCCGTTTTCAGGTGCTCAAGAAAGGCGTGTGCTCCTTCTTTTGCATCAAGGGTCAGTGCCGCAGGGTAAATTATCGGTGGATGCAGATCGGCAGGGAATGTCGCGACGACCCGGACCCTTTCTTCCACCCTGGCGTCTGATTGGTACACGATCCCAAGCGGCGCGGCCCCTGCCGCCACCAGAGCCAGCGCAGCGCGCACATTGTCGGCCTGCGCCACCTGAGTCCGCACAGCTTCCCATTGGTTCAGACTTTGCAAAGCAGCTTTGCCATAGATACCGGCAGGCACCGCGTCGACCAGTGCCATGGCCAGATAGCCATCTTTCAAGTCCGCCTTGAGGTCATATCCGGGCTGGATTTCACCCACTTGCACATGATCTTCAGCCCCGACAAGAACCAGACCATTGCCCAGCAGATCAACCCGAGAGTCTGCCCGGATCAAACCGTCCCTCTCCAATACATCCATCCAATCCGTATTGGCCGAGACAAACACGTCCGCAGGCGCGCCTTGCTGAATCTGCCGGGCCAAGACCGACGACGCCGCATAGGAAATGGAAACGCTCTGACCGGTCTGGTTTCCGTACCCGACAACGATTTCGTCCAATGCGGTCTTGAGGCTGGCCGCTGCAAAGACCAGAACGCCTTCTGCTCCGGCCCGGATCGGGGCCAGCGCCGTCATGCCAAGGACCAATGCCACCATCCAAAATCGGCGGGCGAAGGATAAGGTCATGTACACTCCCGACCGGTTTGTTTCAGTCTCTCCGGGGATATCGGACGCCACCGGTGGCGCGCAAGCGCCTTTGGCCATTTACACATGATGGGTCGCAGGTTGAGCAAGTCGTTTTCTATCGATCTGTCTGAAAATGGGCTGCCCACCTTCCTGCCTGAAAGCCGCCCCGAGCGCCCGCATGTACTGCCTACTGCTTGTACGATGCCCCGTTGGACGGCTGCCGAAGACGGAACGCAAGAAAATCTTCCAGACCCTCTTGCACCTGCCCGCAGGCTTGGCTAAATGCAGCATCACGGGTGATTAGCTCAGTTGGTAGAGCGCTTCGTTTACACCGAAGATGTCGGGAGTTCGAGTCTCTCATCACCCACCATCCTTCCCCCAAGGGGTCAGACCGATATCGCGCCCGTTATAGGCCGCCAACTGCCCCGACCCGGTGCGGAAGATATCGTTGTAGGCCAGGATCATACTCTTGATCCCCATATCCTTGAGCAACGCCGTCTTCCTCAGGTCGCCGTTCAGGATCGTCGCCGTCTGGCTGTTCCAGATGACCGCCGTCTTGCCTTGAATATGGGCGGCTTCGATATCGCGGGTTTCACTTACGATCAGGTAATTCTCAGGCTGTTGCACCATCGCCGCGCGGAAGCGGTAGTGCTGATCAAGAAAAGTCTCAAAAGACATATCCGCTGCGACCAGCGTCATCTCATGACCCGTTATGCCGTTGCCCCGAGCCCGCGCGAAGTAAGTGTGCAGCTATTCATCTTCGGTCAACCCGGTGCCCTAGGGGCTGGCCAACATGCCAAGAACGATTGTGTCCTTCACAAATTGCTTCGCCTCATCTGACGCATCCCATGTCTTGCTTTCCTCGCTCGCGTGCAGCGCGGCACCGAATACGATTGCAATGGCGCTTGCGGCCAACAAAGCCTTCATGACTGAGCCTCCCAAACTGGTTTCGTGTGAGTTGCTGCACTCGAGCCGCATCAAAAAACGATCCGGGTTCGCAGACTGAACAAGGTGATGCTGTCCTGATTGGGGTTCAGCAGCGGATTGGAGATGAACTGCAGTGACGGCGTGATTTGCAGCCCGGGTGAGATTGAAAAGCGATAGAAGGCTTCCAGTGTGAACTGATCGCCGTCGATGTTTCTTGCTTCGGCCCAGTTCAAACCCAAACCGGCCAGATCGGTGTTTCGACCGTAATAACCCAGCCCAGCAGAAACCGAACGATCATAAAGCGCTGCCGTGCCTTTCGAGGCCCCTGCCCGAAAGAACGGCATCCACTTATTGTCGACAAACCATGCGGCAGAAAACGCCGCGCCGAAATCTTCCGCGCGACTGCCATCGTCGGCTGCATCCGCATGCCAGAGGGTCAAATGGATATTGTCGAAATAGATACGATCAAAGCCGGAAGTGTACCCAAGTTCGAGTGACTTGAAGAGATTGCCGTCGCTGAACACGTCAAGACTTGGATCAGACGGATCGGCGTTTGCGTCTGCAACGCTGGCAACGGCATAGAAGTTTTCGTTCAGCTTTATCCCACCGGCAATGCCAATTCCCTGGTTGGGCGTGTTGATTGTCGGGTTGGTGTTGAACGACAGGTTTTGGAACCCGCTGTAGGGGCTGACCAACCCATAGATATCCACAAAGTCCGTCACATCAATCTGGCCGACTTGCAACGTCCACGAGCCGTTCTCGGCCCTTTGGGTCCAGAACAGGTTGGTCAGCAGCAAACCATTGTCGTTGAAGGCTGTCCCGGTGATCGATAGTGCGCCTCCGTCCAGCCCAAGGAATTGCGGGGCAACATCGGTGTATCCGTGCCGATCTTCGATTTTGAATGTCAAAGAACCCCGCTCGGTTGCCTGCCAACTGCCGTAGACGCGAGCGATTCCACCTGCGGCTTCACCAGTTCCCAAATCAGCGTTCGTGGATTGGCCCAACGCCAGGTAATCCACGTTGAATCGAAACCCGCCCTCGGCCAGCCGGTCTTTCCACCGAAACCAACCCGGCGCAATGTTGCGCGGAAATTCGGAACGGTATTGCGGATCGGTCAGGCCATCGCCAGGTTTCAGCTCGGCCTCGACCGAAGAAGGCCCGGACAGCCCCTGGGCAGACGCCGTACCCGCGCAGGCAATACTCAATGCGGCAACAAGGCGCCCTATCATTCCGACGCCTTTGCGCCGCCAGTTTTTCGATTGCCGGCAGCTCGGACGCGATCGGCTTCACGCTGTCTCCATTCCAGACCGTCGGCCTTTGTTTCCAGCGTTTCGACGCTGTCCGTCTCCAGTTTGAAGGTCGCATTCATCGGCACAAGCCCATCCACGACCATCATGTTCTGGACCGAGGGTTCAATTGTCAGCCTACCTGTGAGCCGAACAGGTTCATGGAAGTAACTGGGTGTCCAGTCGCCGTTCAACCGCACCCGGATCATCTGATTGGGCGGAGGCGGGGGCATGTGGCTGCACATCCCGCGTTCTGGCACCAAATATGCAACCGCTCGCCCATCCGGATCGTTCGGCGCGGGAATGGCAAAGCCTGTCAACGTAACAGTCTGACCATCGAATCGCGGATTTCCCCTTGTTCCTGCCTTTCTCCGCCGCTCTTTCACATCCTCTCGCTGATCGAGCAACCAGTCGACATCAACGCCACTCTCGGCCAAGGCGTCTTCGGTCTCGGTCAGAAGCTCTTGCCATTTCTGTCTTTCCTCAACGCTGCCGACATCCTGCTGCAACCTGCCGCGCAAGCGCACGACGAATAGGACATCGTCAAACTGTTCAGGGCTGAGATCGCGATAAGGGTCATCGAACACCTGCACCGACGGGTCCGGTAGGTCAGACCAGTCAAGCGTCGCATGGGGCGTTGCCATTGCGGTATGACCGCTCAGGACAAAGCCTGCGAAAACTGCGGCGCGAAACCAAGGGGACATCAAATCTCTCCAACCGGTTTTGGGGTCAGTCCAGTGTGTTCTTGTATATCACACCGTCTTTCATAATCAGTCGGATCGTTTCCGGGCTTTCCGGCCTCGGGTCGGCGCCAAACCATTGATCCCCGGTTCCAACGACGGAAAAGTCTTCAAGTGGGTTTCCGTCGATCAGCAGGATGTCAGCATAGGCCCCTTCCTCGATCACACCCAGTTTCCCGGCCGTATACGGGTTCATGAAATCGCCGGAAAGTGCTGCGATCTCGCCACCGATCGAGGTCAATGTGACCATCGACTGGTAGGGGCCGAAGAACTCGTTGTTGAGATGCTTTTCATAGGCGATCTGGATGTTGCAGGCCTCTACCGAGCCGACGCAGTCCGTCTGGAAACCGCGCTTGACCGGGCACTCCTTCATGTTCGGGATGTAGTTCGCGAAAGTCGCCGAAGCGGAGATTGCCTTTGCAAGGCTCGTGGGTTGGTTCTTGACAGAAGGAATGTCGAGCAAACCGGGATCGAAAGCGGTGAGGTTCGTGGTGATGTACGCCCCCATTTCATTCATTTTTTCAGCGATCTCACAATCGAACGAAAAGCCATGCTCGATCGACATCACTCCTGCGTTGAGTGCGTTCATGATGGCTTCCTTACGATAGGAATGCGCCATGACATAAGAGCCATATTCGTTGGCGACCTGCACGGCGGCTTCGATCTCATCTTTTGACCCCGCGAGCAGTTGCCAGGGGTCAAAGGCCGACACCACACCGCCCGACTGCATAAACTTTAGTTGCGTGGCACCCATCCGGAAGTTGTTGCGGCCATACAGGTAAATGTCGTCTACGCCGCTGACTTCCTGCGCCATGTTCAGACGGCTGAAGTTCGTATCGCTCCCCGGCGGGGCTGTAAAGTTTCCGAAATCGGCGTGACCGCCCCGCGTACCGATGAACGCCCCCGAAGCATAGTGGCGCGGTCCGACGATCTGGCCAGCGTCGATTGCGCGGCGCAAACCGCCATTGGCCCCACCTGCATCCCTGACCGTGGTGAAGCCCTGCATGAGATACATTTCCGCCATCAAGGCACCGTGAATGGCGAAATCTTCCCATGTCGTATTGGCTTCCATGGCGCCGAGGCTCGGACCCATCAGCATCAGGTGCGCGTGGTTCTCGATGAAGCCCGGCGTAAGTGTACGTCCACCGCCGTCGATCATCGTTGCGTTCGGCGCATCGATCGCCTCGGTTGAAACCGTTTTGATGAGGTTGCCTTCGACGAGCACGCTTGCGTTCTCGATGCGGGCTTCGTTAACGCCATCAAAGACGTGCACATTGGTAAACAGCGTTTGGGGTTCTTCTTGATCCTGAGCCAGCGCAGCCGCCGAAAAACCAACACTTGCCGCGACAATGACCGCCGGGCAAAGGGACATTCGCATATTGGTCATAGGGTCTCCCTTCATATTCACGTTTTGCCAAGTGTAGCCCAAAAACTCTTGGGCGGGTTGCCACTTTTGGACTAACATGTGCGAATGTGACCGCAAAAAAGGCCACTGAACGAAACCATTGGTTCAAACAAGGGTGACGGGCGTGCCACTCAACTCCACTTCCGAAGCGCATAGCGAAGGCTTTATCCGCCTCGCGCTGGCCGCCCCGTTTCTGCAATATCTCACCGACCGCAGGATCAATCCGCAACCGGCCTTGGATCAGGTCGGCTTGAAAGCCGCCCTGCTGTCCGACCCATCCGTCTATGTCCATTCAGAATTGGTCTATGGCCTGTTGAATGCCTTCTCCGAATTGTCAGGGGATCGATACCTTGGCCTGAATGTAGGAGAGACGTTTGACCTGCAAGGATGGCCGCCATTCGCCCGCTCGCTGCAATCCTCGAACACTCTGTTCGAGTTTTTTGCCCGGTTCGTCAGGCTTGTGCCACAAGAGTCAAACGCCGTCCGGCACAGCCTTGTCGTGGAAGCGGACAAAGCGATCTATCGGATCGAGCGGCAACAGGAACCAACTGTTCCGCCTGTTCAGGTTACCGGGTTTGGGGCTGCCATCTATGTGCGCCTGCTGCAAAGCGTGGTCGGAAACGCGTGGGATCCATCCCGAGTGCGATGGGAAGGCAGATACATCCTTGGCTTGCCTCGCGGTTACAAGGGTATCGAAGTTGGCCTTGGAACCAACCCCGGAATGCAGATCAGTTTTCCTGTGGACTGGCTGTTTTTACACCATGCGGCAGAGGAGACCGAAGCGCCAACAACCACGATTCGGCACAATGAAGACGTCACCGTGGTGGCCGCTTTGCGGTCTGTCTTGCGTGGAAAACTGGATGAGTCAGAACTGGGGCCGGAGGTTGTGGCCGGATTGCTGGGCATCCAGCCCGAGCGGTTTCTGAAAGCACTTCAGAAGCAACAGACAACACTTCCCCGAGAGGTAAGGCGGTTGCGGGTCGATGTCGCCAAGGAGCACCTCAGAGAAAGCAAAATGACAGTTGCCGAGATCGGTCTCATGCTTGGCTATTCCGACAAGTCCCACTTCACTCGGTTTTTTCGAAGACAGACCGGTGTGACGCCAACCGAATTCCGCCTTGGATAGCAACTGCGCTGCGAATGGGCGGGTTGGCGTTCCACTGCTTCTCTCATGTGTGTTCACCAAGGGATGGCAAGAGTTTTTGCCACGGTCATGGAGCCAATGCCAAGGGTTGAAAAAGCTATTGCCCCACCGCCCTTTTGGCAACGCATGTGCCGTCACGCATGCCTGTTGTGGCTCGGTCGGACGTGACTTTGAATACGGCAAGAAAGGATATGCCCTTGAACCGTTCCGCAGTTTATGCAACTTCAAATCGCTGACAACGCCAGGCATTTCTGAGAAATCGTGCGCTTGGCGGTAATGCAAGACGGCGTCTTGGTGCATCTGCGGATTGGAAAATGCGCTTCGGTTATGCCGAAGATGTCAGGAGTTCGAGTGTCTCATCACCCACCTTTTTGCCTCCAAAGTTTCGACATGCAAACACGGTTGAATCGTCGCGGCAGAATTGCAACCGGTTGCAAATTAAGGTCGATGATGCATAATGCTCGGGCAATGCCAGACTTATCTGTTTTCCTGCGACGTTGTTATCGGAGTCCCGCAGCGTGAGCGTGACCCTGAAAGACGTGGCCGCCTTGGCCGGTGTATCGCGATCTGCAGTGTCGCGCACCTTTACCGAAGGTGCCTCGGTTTCCGCAAAAACGCGCAGCAAGGTTGAAAAGGCCGCGCGAGAGCTGGGCTACAGCCCCAATGCTCTGGCTTCATCTCTGACGACCGGGCGCACCAAACTGATCGGATTGATTTCGAACAACTTTCACAACCCGATCTTTCTGGAAGTCTTCGACCAGTTTACCCGCGCCTTGCAGGAACGCGGCCTGCGTCCTTTGATCGTGAACCTGACCGACGAGACCGAGCCCGCCAATTCCGTGCGCATGCTGCGCCAATATTCGGTGGATGCGGTGATCGTCGCCTCGTCAACCTTGCCGCCCAGCTTTGCCAAAGCCTTCCACGATGCGAGTGTACCGGTGGTGCACACGTTCGGGCGCTCGGCCACCTCGCCCGAGGTGCATGTGGTCGGGATCGACAATGTGGAATGCGGGCGCATGGCCGCGCGAGAGCTGGTCGCGCGGGGTTATGCCAGCGTGGGTTATCTGGGTGGGCCGCAGGATGCGACCTCGTCCCTGGACCGTCAGCGGGGCTTCATCGAAGAAATGGCCAACCATCCGCAGATTCCGGTCAACCACTCCTTCGCCGGGGCTTATTCCTTCGAAGCCGGCCGCGCCGAGATGCTGCGCCTATTGGCCAACAGCCCGTCCGAGGCATATTTCTGCGGCGATGACATCCTGTCTGTTGGCGCATTGTCCGCACTGGTTGATCATGGGCTGAAACCCGGTCAGGACATTGGAATTATCGGTCTGAACGACATGGAAATGTCGCGCTGGGAAAGCGTTAACCTGACAACGATCCACCAGCCGATCAAACAGATCATCACCTCATCCGTCGATCTGGTTGTCGAGATGCTGAAAGAACCTCAGCGCTATCCCGAGGCCCGCATTTTCCCCTGCCGCGTGATCGAACGGGGCACATTGCGGCCCCGCCCCTGATCAGCGAAACATCGGCGGGCGGGCGTCCTGCCAGGCACCATCTGCTTTGCCCGACGCGACAGCCGCGTGGACGGCCGCAATGGACCGCAGCCCATCTGCCGCACCGGGCAGACCGTCGCGCCTTTCACCGCGGATCGCATCCGCCAGATCGCAATAGATATTGGCTACGGCCAGCGGGAAGCCTTCGGGGTGCGCGATAGCGACCCGAGACAGGCGTTGCACCTCGTCGTGCAGACCCCCCTCGCCCTTTTCGATGATCTGCGTACGCCCACCGACCGGAGTGTAGATCAACTGGTTGGGTTGCTCTGACGCCCAGCGCAGCCCACCGGTTTCGCCAAAGACCTGAATATCAAAGCCATGCTGGCGCCCGATCGCCACAGAAGATGTCCAAAGACGCCCGACTGTGCCGCTTTCCATCCGGAAGTTGATCATTGCATCGTCTTCCAGTTCCCGGCTTGCGATCGTCGAGGCCATATCAGCCGAAAGCGTCTTCACCTCATCATCGCAGATAAAACTGGCCATATGCAGGGCGTGGATACCACAATCGGCGAACTGCCCGGAAACCCCTGCCATCGCAGGGTCATAGCGCCAGCGTACGCGCGGATTGTCCGCGTCGGTGGCATCCCCATGATGGCCGTGGCTGAAATTAGTGACGACCAGACGCACCTTGCCGATTTCGCCTGCGCGCACCATCGCGCGGGCCTGACGCACCATGGGATAGGCGGAATAGCAGTAGTTCACCGCGCAGATCTTTCCCGATGCTTCGGCGACGCGGACAATTTCCTCACCCTCTTCCACAGTCATTGTCATTGGCTTTTCACACAAGACATTGAAGCCCGCCTCAAGATACGCCTTGGCGATCTCGAAATGTGTCGAATTCGGAGTGGCGATTGTCACCAGATCAATTCGATCATCCCGGTCTTTCTCGCCCGCCAGCATCTCTTGCCAGTCGCCATAGGCGCGATCGGCGGCAACGCCCAATCGCTGCGCGTATTCGCGGCCCACCTCGGGCCGGTGATCCAGCGCGCCAGCGGCAAATTCAAACAGCCCGTCAGCCTGTGCCCCCAAGCGGTGCGCGGGGCCAATCTGGCTGCCTTCACCACCCCCGATCATGCCCCATCTCAACTTAGCCATGGTCATTGTCTCTCATTAGAACTTTTTTGTTTGAGCGATCAGAAATCGCGGATGTCTTTCCACTGCCGCTGCTCTGACGAAGCCAAGGCGGCAGCAAGCACGCGGTTGACCTCATGCCCGTCGCGAAAGGTCGGCCAAGTGGCTTTCCCGGTGTGGATGGCCTGAAGAAAGTCTTTGGCCTCGATAATGATCTGGTCCTGATAGCCGGTTCCGTGGCCCGGACCCTGACAGAAGGGCTGGTAATCCGGATGCGCCGGGCCGGTCAGGATTTTTGTGAATCCACGGGACGCTTCGGGCCCTTCCCGCTTATACAGCCACAGCGCGTTCTGGTCTTCCTGATCGAACCGGATGGCGCCCTTTGTTCCCGATATTTCATAAGCATAGCCCATTTTCCGCCCCGTCGCGACGCGGCTGAAATACAGGTTGCCCATAACCCCGTTTTCAAAACGGCACATCATCTGGGCGTGGTCGTCATTTGTCACCTCACCACCCGGTCGGGTTTTGTGAACCGTTTCAACATCCGCCATCACCTGCGCGATCGGACCAACCAGCGCCAATGCACCGTTGACCATATGCGGGGCAAGATCTCCGATGGTGCCATTGGCCATGCCCGTCGCACGCCAGGAGGCAGGGGCGTGCGGGTCGGCATAGAAATCCTCGGTGTGTTCGCCCCGGAACCACGTGATGTCACCAATCGCGCCATCGGCAATCAACTGGCGGGCATATTGGCTGGCGGGTGTGCGGATATAGTTGAACCCCACCATGTTGACCGCGCCAGAAGCTTCGGCAGCAGCAACCATCGCCCGACTGTCTTCAAGCGATGCGCCCAATGGTTTCTCACACAAAACCGGTTTTCCCAGTGCAAAAGCTGCTTCGGCAATCTGACGATGTGTCGATTGAGGCGAGGCGATCACGATTGCCTCGACCCTGGGGTCTTCAACCAACATGCGCCAGTCATCGGTTGCCCGCTGAAATCCATAGGCCGCCCGGTAGCGTTCGGCACTGTCCGGGCTCGACGCGCAGATGACCTCAAGCCGGGGGCGCAACGCCGTGTTGAACACCGCACCGACGGCCAACATGGCAACGGAATGGGCCTTGCCCATATAACCGCCACCCACGATTCCCACTCCGATTTCAGGCATCTGCCATGGCCTCGCACATTGTGTTTGCAACCGGTTGCAAAATCAGTATCGTGTGAATCGATTCAACGCAAGGTCCAAACTTTGCCCACCCCACTTTGCCGGAGGATATGACGTGAGCGCTTTGATGGAGGGTATCAAAGGAAACCGCTTTGCCGTTCTGGGGCGTGCGGGTATGGACCTTTACGCAGACCCGATCGGTGTCAAAAGCGAAGAGGCCGATACGTTCCATGCAGATCTTGGCGGTTCGTCCGCGAATATCTGTGCCGGTCTGGTCAAGCTGGGCAGTCAGGCATCCTTGGTCACCTCCGTCTCGGACGATGCAATTGGTCGATTCTGCCTCAACCGGTTGCAACATTACGGGGTAGACACCGCTTATATCCGCGTGTTGGTGGGCGAGTATCGCACCTCTCTGGCCCTGTATGAAAGCCGGACCGAGAACTTTCAGAATGTCATCTACCGCAACGGTGCGGTCGATTTTCAGGTTACTGACGCGGATGTGGACAGGGTTGATTATTCGTCCTTCTCGGCCCTGATCTCGGCTGGCACCGTCTTTGCATCCGAACCCTCGCGCAGCGCCACGTTCCGAGGGTTTGAAAACGCGCGCAAAGCTGGTCTTCCGATCATTTTCGATGTTGATTACCGCCCCTACAGCTGGCCGTCGCCAGAAATTGCCGCTGACGTTCTGTCCCGTGCGGGCGAAGCCAGTGACCTGATTGTCGGCAATGATGAAGAGTTCGGGTTCATGGCCGGCGGCATGGAAAAGGGCTTTGCCAAGGCACAGGAGCTAGCCAGGAAACCGGGCCGGGTTGTCATTTACAAGATGGGCGAGAAAGGCGCCGTGACGCTGGCGGATGGGCAGGAAATCAAAACCGGGATTTACCCAGTGGACGCTATCAAGCCCGTCGGGGCCGGTGACAGTTTCATGGCAGGGCTTCTGGCTTCGATCGCGGCGGGGTACGCGCTGAAAGAATCGGTGATGCGCGGTTCTGCCTGCGCATCCATTGTCGTTTCCAAACCCGGCTGCGCCCCCGCCATGCCCACGACCCCCGAACTGAACGCGTTCCTCGCCACTCACCCCGGTCCGACCACATAGGAGTATCCCATGCATATCGCGCCCTATGACAATCAGAACAAGCCCATCGTTGACGCCGGTGATCCGACCGTTCCGCTGAACTATTTCAACATCGTCAAACTGAAAAAAGGCGAGGCGTTCGAATACCAGGTGCCGGGCTACGAGACGTGCATCGTCCCTGCAACCGGCAGCGTTGATGTGGATGTCGAAGGCGTTTCCTTCCCCAGGCTGGGCAACCGGGGTGAAGATGTCTGGGATGGCGAGCCCGAAGGTGTCTATGTGCCCGTCGGCGCAAAGGTACAGATGGTCTGCGTTTCTGATGCGACCGAGGTGTTTATTGCCGGCGCAAAGTATGACAAGGTGCTGGATCCGTTCGACGTGCGCGAGCACGACCTGGTGCAATACGGCAGCGACGACACCAAGACCCACCGCAAAATCAAGCACATCCTCGGCCAGAAACAGCACGACAAGGTCGGTCGCCTATTGGTGAGCGAGCTGTTCACCGTCGGTCAGGGCGGCTGGTCGGGCTTTCCCAGCCACAAGCACGACACCAACCGCCTGCCGGGTGAAACCCGCCACGATGAGACCTATAATTTCCGGTTCAAGCCCAACTGGGGCGCGGGCCTTCAGATGTTACAGCGCGAAGATAACCAGCCGGGCGACGCCTATCACATCGTGGATGGATCGACCGTTTGCATCGACAAGGGCTATCACCCCTGCTGCGTTTTGCCGGGGTACGAGATGTATTATTTCACCATCCTCGGCGGCCTGACCCAGCGTTCTCTGGTGCAGTATTTCCAGCCCACACATGCCTATCAGATCGAGACCATTCCCGGCATCAAAGACATGATTGCGAAATTCAAATGACCCTCGCTACGCTGAAAGACGTCCTGCAACCCGCTTATGAACAGGGCTATGCCGTAGGCGGGCTGGTCACACTCGGCTGGGAAGATATGCGCGCCTATGTGGCCGCAGCCGAGGCCGAGAACGCCCCGGTGATCCTGCAAGCCGGACCCAGCTGCCGCGAGCACACGCCGCTGCCGATCCTGGGCAAGATGTTCCGGTATCTGGCCGAATACGCATCGGTTCCGGTCGTTGCACATCTGGATCACGGCTATACCTTCGAGGACTGCAAGATCGCGCTCGACAGCGGGTTCACCTCGCTGATGTTCGACGGGTCGCGCAAACCCCTGCAGCAAAACATCGATGAAACCGCCGCGATTGCCGAAATGGCCCATGCCGCCGGGATCTCGTGCGAGGGCGAGATCGGCTTCGTCGGCTATTCCGGCGGTGAGGGTTCAAACGGCACGGACCCCGAGGAAGCCGCGAAGTTTGCCCGCGACAGCGGCGTGGACGCGATGGCAATCTCGGTCGGAAACGTCCACCTTCAGCAGAACAAGGAAGGTGGTCTGGACGAGGCCCGCATACGCCAGATCGACTCCATGACCGAGGTTCCACTGGTGATCCATGGCGGTTCAGGCGTGCCGGTCGAACAGCGCGCGCGGCTGGCGCGCGAGACCTCCATCTGCAAATACAACATCGGGACCGAGCTGCGCATGGCCTTTGGCAATGCGCTGCGCGAGGCCGTCAACCGCGATCCCGACAGGTTCGACCGGGTGACGATCCTGAAGGAAACGCATGACCCGGTTGAGGCTGCTACCCGCACCGTGATCCGCGCCTTCGGAGCACCGCCGCAGCGCTAATCACCCCGTCCTGAGGCGTTTTGCAAAATGCGCTGGCGGGTCCTAGTCGTCGCGCCCCGGTTCGTTGGGATTGCTGGAAAACAGCGCAATCTTGTTGCCCTGTGGGTCCCGCAGATAGCCGACATAGAAACGCGGCCCGTATATGGCGCGAAAGCCCGGCTGGCACTCGTCTGCTCCGCCGGCCCGCAGCGCGGCGGCGTGCAGATCGCTCACCTGCTGCTGATTGCGCGCCTCGAAGGCGACCATCGCACCATTCCCGGCCGAGGCAGCCGCCCCGTCAAAAGGCGGTTTGACGTAGAACTCCGGCAGAACCGGCTGCTGGTCCGGCGACACTGGCAGGGCGAAACTCAGCCCTTCGGGGCCCTCCTTCAGCGCATAGCCGAGATCCGGCAGAAAGGCGCAATAGAACCGTTTTGCGCGCGCGATGTCGTCCGCGCCGACCGTGACATAGGCAATCATGCCGCATCTTTCCTTGCGGGGTGTCGATCCGTCAACCGGCACCAGTGCATCGGTGCAAGTCTATTCCGGACGGGGAGGACCTCATGGCCCTCAGATCGAGCCACCCTCGACCATGAAGTTGCCCGCGCTGCACATGGCGGCGTCGTCCGAGGCCAGAAACAGCACCATGCGCGCGACATAGACAGGCTCAATCGGATCGGGCAGGCATTGGCGGTCGACCTGTTTGGCCAGCGCCTCGGGCGTGACCCACAGGTCTTTCTGGCGGTCGGTCATGATCCAGCCCGGCACAACCGTGTTCACACGAATGCGGTGATCGCCCAATTCGCGCGCCATGGTGCGCGTCAGGCCGTGCACCGCCGATTTCGCGGTGGCATAGGCCGGAAAACCTGCCCCAGCCTCCCACCACGAATTCGATCCGATATTGACGATCGAACCTGCGCTCTTGGCGATCATACCCGGGGCCACAGCCTGAATGGCAAAGAACATATGGCGGATATTGGTCGCCATCCGCTCATCCCAATATTCAGGCGTAACTTCGCGCCAATCATGGCGGTCATCCTGGGCGGCGTTGTTGACCAGCACATCCGCCTCGTCCAGTTCCTCGACCAGTTGCTCCAGCGCGGCCCGCATCGCTTGGATATCGCGCAGGTCGCATTGCGCAAAGACATGCTCTCCGTCCAGCTCGGAAAGCAAAGCAAGCCCGGCATCGGCGTTGAGGTCCAAAAACCCAACCTTTGCCCCCTGTTCGGCAAAGGCCCGAACGGTTTCCGCGCCAATTCCCCCGGCCCCGCCGGTGATGAAAACCGTCTTCCCTGCAAGGCTTGGGTAATTGGCGAAAGTATGGCTCATCCGTCACGCTCCATGATCCATTCGACCTCGGGGGCTGGCACGAACCGCCATTTCCGCAGAGGTCCGGCCATGACGTTCAGATAGTACATCTCGAACCCATAGGGTGCGCCGCAAGGGTGATGGCCGCGCGGGACGGTCACGACGTCGCCATCGGATACGGCCATCGTCTCATCCAACTGGCCATCATCGGTATAGACCCGTTGAATTCCAAATCCGTTCGACGGGTTGAGGCGGTGATAATAGGTCTCTTCCAGATAGGTGATACGGGGATAGTCATCCTCGTCGTGACGGTGGCTGGGATAGGACGACCAGTGCCCATTGGGCGTGAATACCTCGGTCACCAGCAGGCTGTCGGCGTAATCCTCGGCCTCCATCGCGATATTGTTGATGTATCGCGTATTCACACCCTTGCCGCGTTCGGTCAGGGTTATCCCATCAGGGCCAATCCGACGCGCCGGATGCCCGCCCTTGCCCGGCGCTGAGCAGACGGCCAAAACGCAATCGGTCTCGGCGACAGCTTCCCACTCGGTTCCGTTGGGCAGGTACAGGCAATGCGGCGGTGTTTTTTCGAAAACACTCATCCGGTCACCCAGAACGCCCCAATCCTGCCCGGCCCCGGTGATCCGTGCCTTACCTTCGACCATCACCAGAATGACTTCACGATCCGCGTTCACTTCGTTTGCGCGATCCCCGGCCTTTAGATGATAAAGCCCAAAGCCCACATATTCCCATCCAGCACATGACGGAGTGATGTCATGTACCTTGCCGCGGGTTCCGATCGGTTTCTTCAGCAGGTCTGCCATTCTTGTTCTCCTTCTTGGGCGGGCCACGTGTGCCCGCCTGTGTTGAATTCAGGCAGCTTGCCTTTGGTTCCGGGCCGATAGGGACTTGGCCAGCTGCGCCTCGGTCCATCCTTGCGCAACCGCGCGACGCAGAATATCCGCCTGGCTTTCCGGCGCATTGCCCCCGACCGGGGGGTCCGTGTCCAGATTGGTCGGGAAGGGATAGCCCTCGGCCGTGGCCGCTATCGCGGCCTCCACCTGCGCTAACTCCAGCGTCCCGCGCTGTTTCAAGGCGATCAGAGACGGGAACACCGCCACAGACATCGCCCGTCGGTCCACCGACTCCATCGCGCGCCCGAAGGCAGATGAGATTTGCAGCAGGTTTGCCATGCGATTGATGTCGGTGCTGCTGTTCGCGCCCGCCGCATGGAACAGCGCCGGATTGAAGAACACCGCGTCACCCTTTTCCAATGGCAACTGGATGCAGCTGCCTTCGAAATGCGCCCGGTGTGCCTCATCGTGGAACGCCAGATAGCCCGGCGGGTAGAGCTGCGAGAACGGCAACAACTTGGTCGGCCCGCTTTCCACCGGCATGTCACAATGCGCAACCGCCCCTTGCAGGGTCAGCGAGGCCGTCACCAGATGAGCCTGTGCCGGATATCTGGCCGCGCTGTCGGCGGTTTGAAAGCCCAGATGATAATCCCGATGCGCCTGCTGTGCCTTGCCGCCGGGGCGCACCTGATTGATTTGCGCGGTCATTTGATAGTTCGGCCCCAGCCACGCCTCGCAAGCCGCTGCAATGGCCACATTCCCGAAATAGAGCGCAAAGCCCTCGGGATCGCGCAAGCACTGTTTCTGCAATGCGTTCCATATCCGGTCATTCGCGCCCGAGGCCGCGAAGTGGTCACCTTCCCCGGCCCCGCCCTGACGTTCTTCCTCGATGATCTGATGGAACACAGCGGTCGCCCGGTCGATCACGGACGTATCCGCAAATGCGCCTTTTAGAACGATCACACCCGCAGATTTGTCCAACACGCCTGCCCATTCTGCCAGCAGTGCTTTTCTTTGATCCGCATTCTCCAGCGCCGGGCGCAGGGCGTGCATATCATAGATCGGAACGTTCTTTTGCACCGATGCGGCATGAGGCACCGCACCGGTTGTCAGGTATTGCGAGGTCAACACCTTGAACTCATCCAGATCGCAGGATTCCCGGTCAAAATAACCGACGTATCCAAGTTCTTGATGTACCATGACAAACTCCTCTTTCATGGCTTCGGTGTTGCCCCGAGGGGCGGTGATTAAACGGTGATCTCCAACCCTGCCTTGCCGCAAACCTCGACGATGTGGTCATAGCCCAATTTGGAGTACTCATAGGGCGGCGCCTTGGCGGGGTCCTGCTCGGCCTCGACCACGATCCAGCCGCTGTAATCCATTGCTTTCAACGCGTTGGCTACGGCCTGAAAGTCGATGCACCCATCACCCGGCACGGTGAACGCGCCGGCGATCACCGCATCCAGAAAGCTGCGATTGTTCTCGCGCGTGTCCCGCACGATGTCCGGGCGGATATCCTTGAAGTGGACATGGTGCACACGGTCGCCCCAACGGTTCAGTGTGGCCATCACGTCGCCGCCACCAAACAGCAGATGGCCCGTATCGAAGCACAAGCTCAATTCGGGGCCGGAACCCTCCATCAACCAGTTCACATCCTCTTCGCTTTCGATGAT
Source organism: Ruegeria sp. BHSA118 (assembly GCF_059613405.1). Lineage (NCBI taxonomy): Bacteria > Pseudomonadati > Pseudomonadota > Alphaproteobacteria > Rhodobacterales > Roseobacteraceae > Ruegeria > Ruegeria sp. BHSA118. The sequence goes on along the minus strand of NZ_JBXWSM010000016.1, from coordinate 41,915 downwards.
CGTGCCCATGTGATGGTGATAGGCCATCGGCATACCCTGATCTGCCATCCATTTGGCAAGCTCGGTCAGTTTGCCCGCATAGGCCAACACATCGTCTTTGGACAGCTTCGGGCGGTCATTGACCGGCGTTCCGATCTGCCCCTGGACGGTATTGGAACACTCGGCGTAAACGATGCAGGGGCTGTTCAGCGCAACAAATTGTTCGACCTGTTCACGCACGACAGCGATTTCGGCGTCCAGGTCATTGACCAGAGTACTACCCGAGCACCAGCCGCCACACAACGCGATGTCATTGGCCTCCAGATAGGCGCGCAACCCTTCGGTGTCGCCCGGCATCCGCTGACCCCGTTCAACACCGGTATAGCCGATCTCGCGCGCTTCTTTCAGCGCCTGCTCCATCGTGTAGGCTGCGGTCAGGTCCGGCAGATCATCATTCTGCCAGGCAATCGGAGAGATACCGATCTTCATGCTCATTTGGTGTTTCTTTCCTTGATGGCGACCTCATAGGCCGCACGTTTTTCATTAACTTCCGGGCGGATGCTGACCTCGGGCACCGCCACTTCCCACCACGTTCCGCCATATTCGGTCGAAGGATAAGGATCGGTGTCGATCACCACCACATAAGGGCCTCTGACCTCGGCGCGTTCGGCCAGTGCCTCCTCAAGCTCGGCGATCGAGCTGACCTTGACCGCGGTCGCCCCCATTGCTTCGGCATGTTTGGCAAAGTCGATCACCGAATTTTCGCCGCCAATTGCGTGATCCAGCAGGTTGTTAAACTCGGCCCCGCCGGTTCCCATCTGCAAACGGTTGATGCAGCCAAAGCCGCGATTGTCGGTGACCACAACGGTGAACGAAATCCCCATCATCGCCGCCGTCGCCATTTCGGAATTCGCCATCATGTAAGTACCGTCGCCGGTAAAGCAGATCACGTCGCGGTCGGGCTGGGCCATCTTGATGCCCATGGCACCGGCGATCTCATACCCCATGCAGCTGAAGCCATATTCCATATGATAAGCACCGGGGCGCGGTGCCTTCCACAGCTTGTGCAGCTCACCCGGCATTGTGCCCGCGGCACACATGGCAACGGTGTTTTCATTGGCCGCCCGCTGCACGGCGCCAATCACCTGCATATCCGTGGGCAGCGCATTGCTGTCCGCTGGCGCGTCGGTCAACGCGTCGACCTTGGCAAACCACTCCGACTTCAGCGTCGCGGGCATATCAGGCGCGCGGTAACCGCCCAACGCACCGCTCAGGTCACCCAGCCCAACGCGGGCGTCAGCCTGCAGCGGCATCGCGCCGTGCTTTGCCGCGTCATAGGCGGCGGTGTTCAAGCTGATCAACTCGCTCTCGGGGTTCGCGAACAAGCCCCATGACCCGGTGGTGAAGTCCTGAAACCGGGTGCCGACGCCCAGCACAAGATCCGCCTTTGCGCAGATGTCATTGGCGGGTTCGCCCCCGGTCACACCAACGGGACCAAGGTTGAGCGGGTGATCCCAGGGCAATGCGGACTTGCCCGCCTGTGTCTCGGCCACCGGGACATTGTGTGCTTCGGCAAAGCGCTGCAACGCGGCGGTTGCGTCCGAATAATGCACACCCCCGCCTGCAACGATAACGGGACGCTTGGCGGCCTTGATCGCGGCAACGGCACGGGCCAGTTCACCCTCATCCGGGCGAATGCGGCGCTGATACCAGACGCGTGGTTCAAAGAAGCTTTCGGGATAGTCATAGGCCTCGGCCTGCACGTCCTGACAAAAGGCCAGCGTCGCCGGGCCGCAATCCGCCGGGTCCGTCATCGTGCGGAAGGCACGCGGCAGAGCCGTCAACAGGTGCTCCGGCCGGGTGATGCGGTCGAAATAGCGGCTGACCGGTCTGAAACAGTCATTCGCACTAATAGTTCCGTCCGAGAACACTTCGGGTTGCTGCAAGACCGGGTCAGGGCCACGCGTGGCGAACACGTCACCGGGCAGCAACAAAACCGGCAGGCGGTTGACATGGGCCAGCGCGGCAGCGGTAACCATGTTGGTGGCCCCCGGCCCGATGGACGAAGTGACCGCCATCGCCCGCCTGCGCCCCAACTGCTTGGCATAGGCAATCGCACAATGTGCCATCGTTTGTTCATTATGACCGCGATAGGTGGGCAGGCTGTCTTTCACACCGTGCAGCGCCTCGCCCAGACCGGCCACATTGCCATGGCCGAAAATCGCCCAGACACCTGCGATAAAGGGCTCTCCAGCCTCGTTCATCTGCGCGCCCAGATAGCGCACCAAAGCTTGCGCCGCGGTCAGTCGGACTGTCTTGCTCATCATGATCCCTTTCAACTCAGCCCCGCCTTTGGCGGCCTGCGGGTTTTCTCATTTGCGAAGGTGCCAGCTTTTGTATCAAAGCTTGAAAACAGAGTGGCGTCACGTGCCACCGCCCGATGGATGCCCCATTGGGGCATCCAAATTCTGTACTTTAAACCGTGCCGCCCAGCGATCCCTCAAGCTCGGCCATTTCCTGACCGCCGGCCATCAGGTCCTGCAACTCTTCGGGTGTGATTTCACCGCGTTTGGCAGTACCCAGGGTTTTGCCGCGGTTCAGTACAGTAAAACGATCGCCCACCGCCAGCGCATGGCGCACGTTGTGGCTGATGAAAACCACGCCGACACCCTGGCTGCGCACCCGATCGATCGTGGCAAGAACATTCGACGTCTGACGCACGCCAAGCGCCGAGGTCGGTTCGTCCAGGATCAGGATCTTGGCGCCGAAATACACCGCCCGCGCGATGGCCACCGTCTGACGTTCGCCGCCGGACAATGTGCCAACCGCCTGATCCGGTGCGCGCAGATTGATGCCCATCTTGCGCATCTCTTCCATGCAGACGTCGTTTGCATGATCCACATCGAACCGCTTGAGCAATCCTTTGCCCTTGGTGGGTTCGCGCCCCATGAAAAAATTGCGCGTCACGCTCATCAGCGGGATCATCGCAAGATCCTGAAACACGGTCGCGATGCCCGCTTCCATTGCATCGCGCGGCGTGTCGAAATGCAGCGGCTGACCTTCGAACAAAATCTCGCCCTTGGTGGGTTTGTGCACCCCGGACATGGTCTTGATGAAGGTGGACTTGCCCGCGCCGTTGTCGCCCAGCAGGCAATGACATTCCCCGGGCTTGACGTCAAAGCTGACGCCAGCAAGTGCGATGATATTGCCAAAGTGCTTTTCGATGTCTTTCATCTGAACGATGGGCGCCTGATCGTCGACGGCATCGCCATGGTGGAACTTGGTGTCCTCGGTCATATCAGCGCTCCCCGGTTACGCGCTTGCGGATCGCGTTGTTGAACAGAACGGCAATCAACAGCATGGCACCCAGGAAGACCTGGAACCAATCCTGATCAAAGTCGGTATAGGTCAGTCCGATGACAACCATTCCAAAGATGATCGAGCCGAAGAACGCCCCGATGGCCGAGCCATATCCGCCGGTCAGCAGACAGCCGCCGATAACCGCGGCGATGATCGCCTCGAATTCTTTCTGGAACCCCCGCCGCGCATCGGTCGAGCCCGCGTCCATGACGGTAATGATCGCCACAAGGGCGGCACAGCAGGCCGTCAGCATGAACAGTGAAACCTTGACACGGTTCACCGGAACACCCGAATTGGATGCAGCCGTGCTGTCACCACCCGAGGCGAAAATCCAGTTCCCCACCGGGGTGCGCAGCAGCACGTAGGTTGCCGCCAGTGTAATGACAATGAACCACAGGATTTCGACCGGAATACCCGGGACCTTGGGCGCGCCGCTTTTGAATGTATCGATCATGCCGTTGGCGGCCAGCCATGCGAACAGACTGCCGAATGCTTCGCCCGAAAAGAAGGGAGCCAGCCAGTCGTTTTCGACCGCGTCGCGCACGCCGCGCAACTGGGTTGAACCGCCTGTCGCCATTTTCAGACCCACCAGTGACAGGCCACGAAGGATGAACAAAAACGCCAGCGTTACAATGAACGAAGGCAGGCCCGAACGGATCACGATATTGCCGTTGACCGCACCGACACAGGCCGCAAATATGAATGTCATTGGGATGGCAAAGATCAGCGGCAATTGCCAGGTCACGACGCAAACGCCGAAAAACAGCCCCGAGAACGCGACCATCGATCCGATCGACAGATCGAACTCTCCACCAATCATCAGCAGTGCTGCACCGATCGCCAGGATACCCAACTGTGCCGCAGGGGTCATGAAGTTCATGACACCGGCCAGAGTGAACATCGATTCATCTGCGGTGATCGCAAAGAACACGAATACCAGAACCGCACCTGCAATGGCACCCAACTCGGGTCTTTTCATCAGTTTGGTCAGGAACGGTTCTTTCTTGACCCTTTCGTCCGACAGGACGGGCGCTGATTCACTCATGGTTTCCTCCCAATTCGGTGAGACCGGCGCGTTAGCGCCGATCCTGTTGTTTGTCGGATCGCGCCGAAATCAGCGGATACCCTGCGCGGACAGTTCGATGACCTGTGCGGCCTTGTCCTGAGTGATCAGGTTCGGGCCCGAAGGCACGTCGCCGCCCGGCATCAGGCCGTATTTGGCGTGCAGACCCATGAAGTTCACCGACAGGTAGCCCTGAAGATACTGCTGCTGGTCGATGGCAAAGGCCGCGTCACCATCCACGATTGATTGGAGGAAGTTGGCCGACAGGTCGAACGAGGCAACATTCACATCCCGCCCCGAGGCTTTGGCCGCAGCGACCGAAGGCTCACCGGCCGAGCTTGCGCCCAGAGCCATAACGGTATCGACGCTTTCGTCAGCGGCCAGTGCCGCAGAAACCTTGGACTCGATCTCAGACGGATCGTTCGAGGTCGGCAGAACGGTTACTTTACCGCCAAACCCTTCAGTGAAGCCTTCACAGCGCAGGTCAAGTGACACGTTGCCGACCTCGTGGTTGACACAGATCGCATTGGTTCCACCCATCGAAGCCAGCTTTTCACCAGCCGCCTTGCCCGCATCATATTCGTCCTGACCCACATGCAGCAGAGCGCCCAGTTCCTTGGCCACTTCCGCACCCGAGTTGATCGAGATCACCGGGATACCGGCGGCAACCGCACGTTCGATCGAGGGGCCAAGCGCATCGGCATCCGGGATCGAGACAATCAGGCCATCGGGTTCCTGGTTCACGGCTGCGTCGATCAGCTGCGACATGGCAACCATGTCAAAGGTTTCAGGTGCACGATATTCCACGTTCACACCAACATCTTTTCCGGCCTGCTCAACACCGTTTTTCACGACGTTCCAGAATGCGTCATTGGCCTGGCCATGCGACACGACCACGATTTCCTGCGCAAATGCAGGTGTGGCCAAGGCCAGTGCCCCCGCAGCAAGCGCGCCTTTAACGAATTTCTTCATTTCAGTTTCCTCCCAATGGTTCAGTCTGATCTTCTGTCGGGGTACCGGCCCCGATCATCCGGCTGTGCCGAATCTCAGTGGCTGCGGCGCTGGGCCGAGCTGATGTTAGTTTGAAGAATTTCGATCATTTTGCAACCGGTTTCAAAATCTCTTCCATCCGAACGGGCTTTCCCGTCTGCGCTGACAGGGTTGCGGCCTCGGCCATCGCCAGCGCTGCAACACCGTCCTTCAGCGTGACAGGAACTTCGGATCCACTTTCAACAGCGTCAACAAATGCGGCCCATTCCACGCGGTATGCAGGCATGTAGCGTTCCAGGAAAAAATAGGTCGGCTTGGCACCCACGACGCCGTCCGCCGTTGACTTTACGACAGTGTTTTCCAGCATGTTGTGAGCCTGTAGCAACCCCTCGGACCCCAGCAATTCGACCCGCTGGTCATAACCATAGGCCGCGCGCCGCGAATTCTTGATGACCGCGATGCGGCCATCCGCGTAAGTCATTGTAACGGCTGCTGTATCCACATCCCCTGCGGCACCAATTTCAGCATCCACAAGCGAGGACCCAACCGCCGAGATTGTTTCGGGAACGTCCCCCATCAGGAAGTTCGCCATGTCAAAATCATGGATCATCATGTCCCGAAACAAACCACCAGACACCTTTACGTAGCTGACCGGTGGTGGCGCCGGGTCAAACGATGTGATCGACAAGAGCTCTGCCTTGCCGATCTCACCCGCATCCAACCCCGCCTTCAAGGTCGCAAAATTGGGATCAAATCGCCGATTGAACCCTATCATGACCGGCTTGCCGCGTTCCGAGACGGTATTCAGACAATCCGAGGCGCGTTTCAGGTCCAGATCAACAGGCTTTTCGCACAGAACGGCTTTTCCTGCGCCTGTCGCTGCTTCAATCAGGTCAGAATGCGTATCTGTTGGAGTTGCAATCAGAACCGCGCCGATTTCCGGATCCGCAATGATCTCTTCGGAACTGCGCGCTTCGGCCCCATGATCGCTGGCAAGGCTGGCCGAGGCCTCGGGCAAGGCATCGGAAACAGCAATGAGCTTGCTGCCCGGATGCGATGCAATCGCCTGCGCATGAACACGCCCGATGCGCCCGGCACCCAACAATCCGACCTTCAACATACAGATCTCCCGAATCTTGTTGTTGCGCGCAACAATGATTCTATTTGCAACCGGTTGCAATATTTTTTTCGCAACCTTGGCACTTTTACCGCCCAGGCCCCAAATCACTCTGGAGAATTCACGATATGGTCCCGGATCCCGATCCGCCGGCTGAAACCCACACGCTGAAATCCGCGCATTGGCCGTCCTACGGGAATCCCCCAATTTCGGAACATGGTGAATCAGGTTAATGTTTGGTTAAGGAACACACACTACCACTCTGTGACCCCTTAGAAGGGCTGGCATGACCCCCTCGTCCAGCCCTTCATACCTTACCCAACAACCGCGAAGAAACAGCCCGCATAGCGGCCTGACGTGTTCATCGAAATCGAAATTCGAGAATGGCGATCCCTGAAGGACTCGAACCCTCAACCTGCTGATTAGAAGTCAGCTGCTCTATCCAGTTGAGCTAAGGGACCGCTGCACCCTTCTTGCGGTTTTTACGAGCGGGGTTCAAGAGCCAAGCGCATGAATGCGCTGTTCGGATCGTCACTGTAGCCAAAGATCGGTCCGCAATAGGAATAACCCAACGCTTCGTAGAGCTTGCGGGCGGCATCATATTCTGGAAGATGCTCTGCCCCGGTTTCCAAAACCAAAGCTTCGACGCCTTCTGCGCGCGCCAGTTCGGCCAGATGAGCCATCATGACACGCGCCAGTCCGCGCCCCCGTTCCTGTGCGAGGATATGCACCGACTTCACCTCGGCCGTACCATCGGGCAACAACTTCAAGGCGCCGCAGCCCAAAGCCTGCTGATCGTCGTAAATCGCACAGAATCGAATACCCGGTCCGGCCAGTGATTCTGTGCTCATCGTATGGTTGCTTTCCGCAGGACCGGCCGCTTCGCTGTGGGCGAAATGAGCTTCGACAATCGGACGCAACACATCCGAGGTCGGGTCGGCCTCGCGAATTTCGATCATTCAGTGAGTCCAGGGCCCACGGCGGTCGGTGGCGAAGTTTTCTCCGTAACCGCGTGCGCGCAGGTTGGGTTTGCGCTTATGCGGCTCGCTGACCTGCGCATCGATACCATTGTCCCTGGCATAATCCATCGCCTCTTTCTTGGTGTCGAATTTCAGGCGTATCTGGGTTTGCGTGTCGTTGGATGACGTCCAGCCCATCAGCGGATCAACCTCACGTGCCGAAGCCGGGGCATATTCCAGAACCCACTTGCGGGTCTTGGCCATCCCTGAAGTCATCGCATTCCTTGCAGGCTGGTAAATCCGTGCGCGCATGTCGCCTCTCCGTACTCACTTGGCTGGACCTGTTTATGCGTCAGAGCGCAGCCCGGGACAAGACAACAATTGTCGCGGATTGTCGAAGCAAACCAATGACAGAAACTGTCATCAGGGCCAACTATGATCTTCGAAAATCAGCCGAAGGATAAACAGATGGTCCATCGTGAATGCACTCTGGGCATCGACGCAAACCCCGGGAACATCCGGGCGATACCCTCGACCGAAGCCCATGCCTTGATTACCGTCAAACCGATGATGGCGAAGGCTCTCATCAGCGAGCTTGCTGCGTTGGCCGGTAAGGTTGGTTCGGATCACAATCCGGATGCGTATCTGCCCAGTATCGAAACTGGGGGATTTGTACCGGATCAACCCTTGCAGTTGGACAAAATAAGAACAAATGTAAGGGCCTGATCCGGAGCCTGCCCATGCCATACGCCCATTCCGACAAGACCCAAATGACAACCGAAGATGTTCGGGCCCGCCTGAAACTCGAGGGCGGCAAACAGTTCGTAATGCACACCGAGTTCGCCCCCGCTGGTGATCAGCCCACGGCGATCAAAGAACTGGCCGGAGGTGTTCTGGACGGCGAGCGTGATCAGGTTTTGCTAGGGGCAACCGGCACCGGTAAGACCTTCACCATGGCCAAGGTGATCGAGGAAACCCAACGCCCGGCGATCATCCTCGCCCCTAACAAGACGCTGGCGGCGCAGCTGTATGGTGAGTTCAAGGGCTTCTTCCCTGAGAACTCGGTCGAGTATTTCGTGTCCTATTACGATTACTACCAGCCCGAGGCCTATGTGCCGCGCTCGGACACTTACATCGAGAAAGAATCGCAGATCAACGAACAGATCGACCGGATGCGCCACTCGGCCACCCGGGCGCTGTTGGAGCGGGACGATGTGATCATCGTCGCTTCGGTCTCATGCATCTACGGTATCGGTTCGGTCGAGACCTACGGCGCGATGACACAGGACCTGAAGGTGGGTCACGAATATGACCAGCGGCAGGTGATGGCTGATCTGGTCGCCCAGCAATACCGCCGCAACGATCAGGCGTTTCAGCGCGGGTCCTTCCGGGTGCGCGGCGACAGCCTAGAAATCTGGCCCGCCCACCTTGAGGACCGCGCGTGGAAGCTGTCGTTCTTCGGCGAGGAACTGGAACAGATCACCGAATTCGACCCCCTGACAGGCGAACGCGCCGCGACGATGGAGCATGTGCGCGTCTACGCGAACTCGCACTACGTGACGCCGAAACCGACGATGCAGCAGGCCATCATTGGGATCAAAAAGGAACTCCGCATCCGGCTCGACCAACTGGTGGGCGAAGGCAAACTGCTGGAAGCGCAACGTCTGGAACAGCGCACTAATTTCGATCTGGAAATGCTCGAAGCCACCGGCGTCTGCAACGGGATCGAGAACTATTCGCGCTACCTCACGGGCCGCGCTCCGGGTGAACCACCCCCAACCCTGTTCGAATTCATCCCCGACAACGCCATTGTCTTCGCCGACGAATCCCATGTTAGCGTGCCACAAATCGGCGGCATGTACCGTGGCGACTATCGGCGCAAGTTCACACTGGCCGAACACGGGTTCCGCCTGCCGTCCTGCATGGACAACCGCCCCCTCAAGTTCGAGGAATGGGACGCCATGCGCCCGCAATCCGTCTTTGTCTCGGCCACCCCGGCGAAGTGGGAGATCGAACAGACCGGCGGCGTCTTCACCGAACAGGTGATCCGCCCCACCGGCCTGCTGGACCCCGAGGTTGAAATCCGCCCCGTGTCGATGCAGGTAGACGACCTGCTGGACGAGGTCCGCAAAGTCGCCGCCGATGGCTACCGCACGCTGGTCACGACGCTCACTAAACGCATGGCCGAGGATCTGACCGAATACCTGCACGAACAGGGAATAAAAGTCCGCTACATGCACTCGGATATCGACACGCTGGAACGCATCGAGATTCTGCGCGACCTGCGTCTGGGCGCGTTCGACGTGCTGGTCGGCATCAACCTGCTGCGCGAAGGACTCGACATTCCAGAATGCGGTCTGGTCGCCATTCTGGACGCGGATAAAGAGGGCTTCCTGCGGTCCGAGACCTCTCTGATCCAGACCATCGGCCGCGCCGCGCGCAACGCTGATGGCCGAGTGATCATGTATGCCGACAAGATCACTGGTTCGATGGAGCGCGCCTTGGGCGAAACCAACCGCCGCCGCGCCAAGCAGCTCGCCTATAACGAGGAACATGGCATCACGCCGGAGACGGTGAAGAAGAATGTCGAGGACGTTCTGGCCGGTCTCTACGAAGGCGACGTCGACATGAACCGCGTCACCGCCACCATCGACAAACCAATGCACGGGGCGAATTTGGAGGCCCATCTGGACGGGTTGCGCGACCAGATGCGCAAAGCTGCTGAGAACCTAGAATTCGAAGAGGCCGCCAACATCCGGGATGAGATCAAACGTCTGGAAGCGGTCGACCTCGCCGTCGCCGACGACCCCATGGCACGCCAATGGGCGGTCGAGAAAGCCTCGGAAGACGCAGTGAAATCGCGTGGTCGGTCGACGGCTGGTCGGCCGGGGCAGAGGGGCGGGAATGTGAAGAGGCGGAAGCGGTAACTCAGACGGTTGAAAGCTACCAGCGACTGGGAACTAGCTTCTTAAGGCCCAAATTCCCACTCCTTTGCCCTCAGGCAAGCAAAACCAATCCTCTCCTCGCACTGCGTCATAAACTTCCGAGTCAGATGATCGCATTTCCAGTTCTTTCCGAACCACTTCCTCTAGACTCTTAGGCGTAGATCTACCTGCACCTTGTCTGATTTCTTCCACTTTCTCGTAAATCTTCGACAGGTGCGCCCTGCCACCCAATTCATTTAAGGCTGACCTAACATCGTCACACCATCTTGCATCGGCCTCCATCATGTCATCATTACTCCTTTGAGGGTTCGCTTTTTTTTGGTTTCTAGTGGTGACAGTATTTGGGTCTCGAAGAACCGAAACAGGTTGGCGTTGACCGGACGCATCAATAAAAAACCAATTGACCCATGCGTTTTCAGTTTTTGTTCCAATCGCGCGGCTTAACTCATTTAGCGTTGAATATCTGCCATTTAATCCGGAAATCTGCCACTGCCCGCCAACGACGATTGCTTGGTACTCTGTTCCCAGATACGTTCTGTGTATCTGGAAGCCTTCGCTGAACTGCACTCCAAATCGACGATCAACCAAACCGTGTCTATCATTAGACTTTTGCTGCGTTGACTCTGGTGATTTGTTATTCTCCCGACTCAAAACCCTTCTGAGAATATCGTCTTCGTTTTCTTCGCCGCAAATTCGCAACGACCAGATCAAGGCAAAGACGTCGATTGATACTTGGATTTCTTTCATCTAGAATCTCCAATCTAAGTTCTAGATAATATAGATAGATCTAGAATTCAAGGACAATCGTGCGTCTGATGAAATCACCATACCGTCACAGTCGCGCTTATACCTGTTCATATTCCACTCTTGCAGCCCAGCGCCCTCTCCTCCACGTTTGAAATCACAAATTGTGATTCCAAACGGTTACCATGACGAACCCCAACACCCTGCCCTCCACGCATGAGGTCGAACGCGCCATTCACCGGGTGCGCGACACACGCGTGGTGCTGGCCGAGGATCTGGCACGGTTCTACGGAAAATCCGTCAGCGCCTTCAATCAGGCCGTCTCGCGCAACAAGGACCTGTTCGAGGGCTACCGCTTTCAGCTGACCGATGCCGAGGTGGCCGATTTGATATCACAGAATGTGATTTCAAAGCCCAAGGGTCGCGGCGGGCGGCGGGTCAACCCGTGGGTCTATACCGATTACGGCGTGGCCATCGCCTCGACCCTGTTCAAGGACCCGCGCGCGATCAAGATCACCCGCATGATCACCGAAGCCTTCGTCGACGGCGCAAACGCATTGGCCGAAACCCCGCGCAGCGCGCCCGAGATCCTGCCGCCCGAGGGCACCCCCGCCCCGCTATTGCCCAATGGCGAGCAGTTGCGCGATCTGGCCGAAAACATCCTCGATTCCGGTCAGCAGAGCCTTGTCGATTACATCGCCAACCCCACCACCAAGCGCCAGCAGGCGGTGGCGGTGATCATGAAAACCCTGGCCGAAACCGCCGGCGAAGAGGTGCGCACCCAGCACGAGCGTCTGCGCCTGCGCATCGCTGAACGGTTGGCCGCGGGCGATTATGCCGATGATGACGACCGCAAGGGGTTGCTGGAGCTGCTGAATGCGATGAAAGGCTGAGGCAGCCCTTGCCCCCGACCTTTCGGCCGCTAGACTCCGCCCCATGCGCGTTGTCCTGTTATCACTGACCCTCGGCACACCCGCCACCGCGTGGGAAGCAACGGTGGGCCAGATCTGCACCCTGTCACACGTGACGGACACGGCAGAGATATTCCTGACCTATGACCCGGCAAAACCGCTCTATACCCTGTCCGTTACCCGCAAGACCGAAGGTTGGACCAATACTCCATGGTTCGCAATGCGGTTCGAGGGGCCGAACCCCATCGAAATCGCCACTCCGCATCATGTCCTGTCTGACGGTTCGTCGTCTCTGACAGTCACTGATACCGGCTTTGGAAACGTGCTGGACGGGCTGGAATACAACCTGACCGCCTATGCGTTTACGCAGGACAGGGTGACCGAATTTCCCTTGGACGGTGCGGCGCCCCAGGTTCGCATTTTCCGCGATTGTGCCGGGGCTCAGCTGTCCTGACCGGGTCAGAAATCGAACAGATCTTCCAGAAAACCGCCACGTTTCTTTTTCTTGCGATAACCGTGATCCGCCCGGTCATCATAGCCGGATTGTGGCGAAGAATACGCCGTCGACCGATCGATGATCTTGTCCAGTTCGCCCCGATCCAACCAGACACCTAGGCATTGCGGGCAATAGTCGAATTCGACCCCGTTTCGGTCCGCGATGACCAGTTGAGTTCCGTCAATCGGGCATTGCATCATACGATATCCAGTTTTGCCATCAGTATGAGATGGGATCGATCCGCTGCATTGCCATCCCTCTGTGACAGGACGCCCGTTCGCTTGGGTCAAGCTGGATGACACAGGCAACCGGCCCTGGCCCGAGCAGATTTTCTGGACATCGCAATTACAACCGTCAGGGGCGCACGAACTTGGCCGTTCCAAGAGACCGCTGTTGCGGTTCGGGACTGTCGTGAACTGGCGGCGCAGTTGACCGCGGCACGCTGGCAGCGCCACAGGCGACCCCGTCGCCATCCGGGTCATTGCGCTTGTGATAACCCGCCTGCCCCTCGTAAAACGGCCCCACCCCCAGCGACTGGGTTGCATCACAACCTGCCAATGCGATCAGGTGAATCACCGCCTCTTCCCGCTCAAATTCAGACAGGCGCAGAAAAACACCCGTGGCGATCAGCACGGTGGTCAGCGGCAACAACAGAACCATGACCAGAATGCGTACCGGAGACAGCGCATGCCTGCGCGTCGCCTCTGCGCGCCGGTGTCGTCTGGACGGCTGCGGCTTCGGATCAGGTGTATTCTGCGAGGGTTTCTTGAACAGCATTGTCTGATCTGTAACGTCGATTTGTGGCAAAGCCGAGGCAATCCCATATCGACTGAGGTAAAACAAATGGTACAATCCATTGCAGACACTTAAGGTGACAGGGAACCATCATCCGCCCGATTTTTTGCTGCCAAACCGATATAGTGACCCAATCCGATCCTTATCAGACGCCCGACGCATCGGCGCGCTCGCAAGCACAGAACCTTCTCTTTCAGGCCAAATTTGCTGCACTGGCCTTTCTGCGCCCTGACACTGGGTTACCGTCTGTCTCGCGGATCGCGCTGGCCACGGATGAAGCAGGTTGCCCTGTTTCACTGATTTCAACCCTTGCGGAGCATACGCGCGCGCTGAGCACTTGCCCCAACTGCGCCCTTCTGATCGGAGAGCCCGCAGACAAGGGCGACCCGCTGACCCATCCTCGCCTGACATTGCACGTGATCTCTCAGCCAGTTCACCGGGATATGGCAGGTTATGGTGACTTGCGCGACCGGTACCTGGTGCGGCGGCCCAAAGCGAAACTCTATGTCGATTTCGCCGATTTCGGGCTGGTCCGGTTCGCAATCAAAGACGGCCTTTTGAACGCCGGATTTGGCATGGCCTATCGCCTTACCGCACAGGATTTCTAGCCATCAGCGGACCACATGTACGGCGCATCCCGCATGACGAACGACATGAGATGCGGTTGAGCCCAACAGCAGGTCCTGCATCCCCGGCCGGTGGGACGCAATTATGATCAGATCGGGTTTGTTCGCCTCGGCCCAATCCAGAATGGTCCGGCCGGAATGTCCTTCGATCACCAAACCCTTTGCATTCGGCAGCTGCGATGCCAGTTCATCCAGTTCTGCCTGAATCGCCTTGCGCGCCTCTGTCAGGTATTCGGACGGCATGTACGAGATTGCATAGTTGGGAATATGCTCGACCACATGCAACAAGGTCACCTGCACGTCTGGCGTGGCCAGAATCTGGGCCAGCTTCAAAGGCCCGGATGTATCTCTTTCGGGATCGAACGAGATGGGGACCAGAATGTTGTGATACATGATGTGAGCCTCCATTTTTGCAGGCTCACTTTGAAACAGAAATGAATTCCAGGCTTTGATTCAGGTCAGGAACTGCCGAATGTCTCGGCGACGTCATACATGACCGGCTCAAAGCTTTTGCAGAGTTCGTTGATCTTGCGGTTGCGATCGCGCATTTCAGGCGTGCGCAGCATGGCAAGAAAATCTTCGCGGCGTTCCCATTGCGAATAGTTTGCTATTCGGGTTTGCGCGTCATTGACGTGCAGCCCGGCGGAAACAAAACCTGGTTGCTTGGAAATGAACTCGGCATAGGCATCCGTCAGAGCTTCCAGAAGGTCCTGACAGGTGCCGGGCGTCATTTCAAAGGTCGTGATAACTGTTTGAACACTGGCGTTTTTGGCGATTTTCAGCATCGGGATTCTCCACTTTCTGTCCCAAGCCTAACACATCAAAATGAAACGTCGCCTATTTCCTGCCGGCCTTGCAAACCGGGTCAGTCATTTACGGCCAGATCAGAGTGAAATGGCCACCCGTTTCGGGGTGGCCAGACAGCTTTCTAACGTTCCATGCGCATCAGAACCGAGGCCGTACCCTTCACATGCTCTGGCCAACGCAACAGAAAACTGTCGCCTGTCGCCCCCTGTTCGACCTCAACATGAGGCGCGCTGAAGACGTGATTGTTGAACACCCCCGAAAGCACACCGATCGTCGCAACCCCATCGCAGCTTCTTGCTTTGCCGTCGAAAGGCAACTGCCCGTTTGCCGAAACAGGCCAAAGATTGGACACCGAGTTCTGCGTATAACGAACCCTCAACGGGTTTGCGGATTTCCTTGTTACGCCATGATACGTATTGTTCTGGAAGGTCACGTTCGAGTGCCTGTCTTTGTTCAAGTCGGCGAAGCTTGTATCCACCCGATCCGCTCGAAAGATTTCACCGCTCGTGGCACGAAACTTGTTGCCGGTCACGACCAGGCCATTGAGAAAATGCCCGGGCCCATAGGGACGAATGACGATGAAACTGAACCAGGACGGGGCCTGACTGGAATAAAAGATGTTGTCCGTGATGCTCATCGCACTGAACGAAAAGCCACTCGTGTAGGTCGGCGACGGGTCGCGTTCATTCGTCCATTCGACGAAACAGTTGTCGACATAATTCTCGGCGATAGTGGAACTGTTGTAGGTGCCGACCATGATCAAACCGGCCGTACGCACACCTTGCGGGATGCTATCGCCCTGAAAGACATGGTTGCCCAGGATCATGTTGTTGTCACCGCCCAGAACGGCGAAATGTCTGAAACGCACCGCTCGGTTGTGGCGCAACTTCACATCGTTAGAATTGGTATTCAACGCAATGGAATGCCGGTCCGTTACGACAATGGATTCTTCTGCTGACAGGAACTGGCAATTGTCGATCAGCATGCCCTTGCACCCCGTTCCAGTCGATGTGATCCCCCGGTTTTTCGGGCGGCTGATAAAACAGTCGCTCAACGAAAACGTACTGCCGGAGGCCGCCAAACGAATTCCGCTGCATCGGCTGTTGCACTGAAATTCGATCTGTTCCATGCCGAATTTCCGAAGCGTGCTGAAGCCGCTGAAATCCAGCAGGTACTTGAGTGAATAGAATGTGAAAGACTGGGTCCCCGAAGCCCCCACAAGAGGCGCGCTCAGTGTGATCTCACCCGCACCGACATTCTTTGACCGTACATAGATTTCGCGCCCGACTCCGCTGCCGGCAACGTAGGACCCAACAGGAATGTTGGCGACATTCGCGACATTGGTCAGACGCGTTTTGTCCGACGGATCATAGGTCGCAGTCGAGGTGAACGTTTCCGTATCCCACGCCGAACTGCTTTTGACATCAAACTGACCATTCCGGATCACGCGACGGGTTGAAAAACCACTTTGCTTGTTGGGAACCGCTGCGGCCATATCGATCGGCGCGGTGACGGAAATCTTGCGACCACCCAAATCCAGCGAGTCATGATCCGAATTGTTCAGAAGGGCCTGAAACGCTTTTTTGAACGCCAGTTCTTCGTCTCCGAAAGCCGAAATGTAAGCCGGCAGATGGAAATCCTTTGTCAGCAACAACATCTTGTCATCCGGCATGGTGACTGTGCCTTCAAAGTCCATCTCGGACGTCATACTGGTGTTTTCGGCCAGATGATAAGTCCCTTGCGGAACGTAAACCCGACGGCCACCCGCCGCCTGATCGGCCGCTTCAAACGCAGCCGAATCGTCCGTCACACCGTCGCCGATGGCCCCGTAGTCGCGTACATCCACGACACTGATCATCTCACGCAGGAAGACACCGGTGACATCCGTGATCTCCAGGTCGTCGACGCGAACCAGCGCCCCATTCGCGCCCTCAATATCCAGACCGAAATGGCCATACAGGGCGGCCAACCCCCAAGCCATGTCCACGCCGGGGCGCTTGCCGGTTCCGACAATCGCCGTTATTTCATGCACGCTTCCATAGCCCGACAGCTGTGTTGCAGGCCCCTGCTCCACGACACCTGCCACATGCGTGTCACCTGCGCCCCCGGCCCAGGCCGCTATGCGCACCGACGGCAAAGGACCGCTGATCGCCTTGACCCGCGCTTTGATCTGCAAATAGCAACCGGGCAAAATCGGCGTCTGGCCCATGTATCGAAGCTGTTGGGTGGTTTGGACTTTCAGGATCTCCAGACAGCCACCAAAATCGGCATCCGCAGGTACGAAAACCCCCGTGCCAGATCCACCATATGTGGGCGAGCCGGGCGTTCCGTCCCCCGCAGACCAAACGGTCAGGCCATTCGCGAATTGAGGCGGCATGAAGACGATGCCGTCAGTGATTGCCTTGTTCATTGAAAACCCTTTCTAAATCGCGCCGCACCAATCTGGCGACGCGTCCAAACCCCGTGTTCAGGTCCACCCCGAACGCGACAGTCTGGATATCGAAAAGGAATTAACCACGGCTCATATCACCGTGACGGTGGTGTTGCCTCAGGCCGCAGGGTCAGCGTTGCCCAACAATTGGACGCCGTTGATTTTCCAACCGCCTTCCAGAGGGATCATCTGATAGTCCAGTATGTGCACACGCCCGTTTGCATCCGTGATCATCACCTTCTGCCACAAGGCTCCGGCAATTTCACGCAACTCCAGAAAACGTATGTCGGCAGGACGCCAGACCATCGGATATCCACTGCGCACCATCTGTCCGAAATTGTCGGGGTTCTGAAAAAGGCGCTGGATGCTTGGGCTGGCAAAGGTGAAAGCCGTGGCAAAATCATCCGCCTTGAAGGCCTGTATCTGCGCCAAAATGTTTGCTTCGATCTCTGCGTTTTGCGCAAATGCGCCCGACCCCAGCCCAACACTTAGGGATACAGCAAGCAAAAATCGACGCATGGGGCCACCTCCTGTTCCAAGGTTAGCCCCATGCCGGTTCAGGTCAAATCAGACCAGCTCCCCGGCCAGCGCCTTGTCGATTAGGGAAATTGTCTCTGGCACACCGTACAGCGCGATAAAGCCGCCAAAACGTGGGCCCTGTGATGCACCCAGAAGCACTTCGTACAACGCTGTGAACCAACCACGCATGGGGTCGAACCGCTCACGCCCGATGGAATAGACCACCGATTGCAGCGCCTCGTCCTCGGTCGGGCCATCATAAGCCTCAAGCGCGGCTTTCAGCGCTTCCAGCGCCTCACGCTCCTGATCCGTGGGGGCGCGATGTTTGCGCGTTGGTTTGACGAAATCGTTGAAGTAGCGAACCGCAAAGCCCGCGGCCTGATCCAGATCGGGATGGCTTTCCGCTGTTGCTTCCGGCGCATAGCGGCGAATAAAGCCCCACAGCGCCTCTTTGTCTTCGGCACCGGAAACCGATGCCAAATTCAGCAGCATTGCAAAGGGTACGATCAGGGTCGATTCAGGCACTTCGCCGCCGTGGATATGCCAGACCGGATTGTTCAGCCGAGCTTTCAGGTCCTGCCCCGGATAGGCGCGCAACTGTTGATGATATTCGTCATAAGCCTTCGGGATCACGTCGAAATGCATCCGCTTGGCCGTCTTGGGCTTTTGATACATGAAATACGCCAGGCTTTCGGTCGGCGCATAGGTCAGCCATTCGTCAATCGAGACACCATTGCCCGACGATTTCGAAATCTTCTGTCCGTTCTCGTCCAGAAACAGCTCATAGCTGAAATGCTCAGGCGCGCGGCCACCCAAAGCCCGGCAGATTCCGTCATAGATCTTTTCGTTGGTCGCGTGTTCCTTGCCGTACATCTCGAAATCAACGCCCAGTGCCGCCCAGCGCGCCCCGAAATCCGGCTTCCATTGCAGCTTCACGTTGCCACCGGTGACGGGCACGGTCCATTCCTTGCCGTCTTCATCATCGAAGGTGACGGTATAGGTCTCGGCGCAGACCTTTTTCATCGGCACATACAGAACCCGCCCGGTTTCCGGGTGGATCGGCAGGAAGATCGAATAGGTCTGCTGGCGTTCTTCCCGCAGGCTTTTCAACATGATGGCCATCACGTCGTTATAGCGTTCAACCGCACGCTTCAGAATCTCGTCGAACTGGCCCGAGCGATAAAAGTCGCGCGCCGAATAGAACTCGTATTCGAACCCGAAGGTATCAAGGAACCGGCGCAGCATCGCGTTGTTGTGCTCGCCAAAGCTGTCATACTCGCCAAACGGATCAGGAACCGAGGTCAGCGGGCGCTGCAAATGCTCTTCCAACGCCTCGGGGTTCGGCACGTTGCTGGGCACCTTCCGCATCCCGTCCAGATCGTCCGAGAAACAGATCAGCTTGGTCGGGATGTCCGACAGCGCCTCAAAGGCACGCTTGACCATCGTGGTCCGCGCCACCTCGCCGAACGTGCCGATATGCGGCAGGCCCGACGGGCCATATCCGGTTTCAAACAGCACATACCCCTTTTCCGGAGCACCTTTCTGATAGCGTTTAAGCAACCGGCGCGCCTCTTCAAAGGGCCAGGCCTTGGACGACATCGCGGTTTCGCGCAGTTCAGACATTTCAATGTGCTCCATTGGGGAAACGGTCGCGGCTGCACCACGCAACCCGACCGGCCCCTCCTATTGTGCCAGTGCAGCATGAGTCAATAAAGCAGTGGCGCAATTCGCAACACACTGCGCCAAAAACAGTCGCCCTCGGGCCGGTAGGGAAACGTTCTTTGGCCCGCAAACACTCCGCCCGGGATATCTGCGCCGCATATTCACCGGCCAGCCTTGCTCAGGCCACAATGGTGGGCCGATTGTTCCCCCGAAACAAAAAAGACACGGGCGCGCATGCAAACTTGACCTGGTTGTTTCGCACGCTCACCGGGCAGTGTTAGACAAAGGCGACACGGGGGATTTCCCCGGACCAGAGGAAACGGGATGCGACGCGAAACCACCAACCGTATACGCTTTGTACTCGAAGATATCGTGCCGCCTATCCTGCGTGACAGCGCCGCCTTTCATTGGCTGGCATGCAGGGTTTGGGGCGACCATATCACGCGCCTTGCCGAATTCCGTGAACGCGCAACCTATCTGACGGATGACGAATACGAAAAACTCTACCGCGATCATCCGCGCGTGCATCAGGGCACCGACAATTCCGAAGCCTGCATCAAGCGGATAGCCAGTGATATCGTCGGGCAAAGCATCTGCGATATCGGCTGCGGCACCGGAGTTCTTTTGCAACGCATAAAGGCCGCCCGGCCCGACATCACGCAACTGACAGGAGTGGATTTCGTCGTCGATGATGCGGCAGCCATCGACAATATCGACTATGTCGCAGCTCGGATCGAAAAGCTGCCGTTTGAAGACAACAGCTTTGACACCGTAATCTGCACCCACGTGATCGAGCATCTTCTGGATTACCGGCAAGCAATCGCTGAACTGCGTCGTGTCGCGCGAAAACGCGTCATCATCGTCGTCCCGCGTGAACGCGAAAGCAGGTACACCTTCAATCCGCATTTCAACTTTTTCCCCTACACCCACAGCTTTCTGCGCGCCGTGCATCCCAGCCCGGACATCCATGTCTGCGAAGATCTGGGACGCGACATCTACTATTGCGAAGACCGCCCCGGGGAAAAACCTGAACCGGAGCACCCAAGATGACTCCGCCCGCCCCAACAACACTGGTCTGGGCTGGTTTGCTGTGCACACCAGTTATGATCTCGGTCGGGCAAATCCTGTTCAAACTGGCAGGAAACCGGATTGATGGGCGCGAAGTGACCGGAGTGGCGGGCCTCATCCAGACGCTGTTCGATCCTTTCCTTCTTACAGCCTTTGCCATCTATGGCTCGGCAACGGTGCTGTGGGTGTATGTCCTGCGGAATCTGACTCTGTCCCAGGCCTACCCTTTCATGGCCCTCAGTTTCGTTCTTGTGCCACTGGCCTCGCACGTCTTCTTCGGCGAAACACTTGGGCTGCGCTACTGGCTGGGCGCTGCGCTTTTGATTTCCGGAATGATGGTCATGAATACGTGATCGCGCGGGGTGGATGAAACAAGGTGTTGAACCTGACCCGCTGCGCTCATATCGTGCGTCCTCGAACGACCCCAATCAGGACCATCCCATGACCGAGCAAGTGCCCCACCCGATGTCCCCGCAGGATTGCCTTGTGGCGATCATGGTTGCAGTCTCGGCCTCTGACGAAAACATCCGAACCGCCGAGCTGGTCAAGATCGAGGTCGCCGTGAACATGCTGCCGGTCTTTGCCGGTTACGACATCGATCGGACCCGTCGTGTTTCACAGATTGTTTTTGACCTGTTCGAACAGGAAGACGGCCTGGATGCGCTGTTTGGCCTGATCCGCGAAAACCTGCCCGAGCGTCTGAACGAAACGGCCTATGCGCTGGCTTGCGATGTCGCAGCCGCCGACGGTTCGTTGGCCGAAACGGAACTGCGCCTGCTGGAGGAAATTCGGTACGAACTGAATATCGACCGTCTGCATGCCGCCGCAATCGAACGCGGGGCACGCGCGCGCCACACGGTCTGATCCGAGCACTCTACGGGTTTCAGCTTCCGTAGAGCGCGCCCCAACGTTCCAGCAAGGCCCGTTGCAGTTTCCGCGACCTGCGGTTCCAGCTGCGCGCGCCTTCAGGCCGTTCGCGTTGTGCGCGTGGAATCCTGGCGCGATGGGCCACGTCGGCCGTAAAAATGGCAAAGGCCAGATCGACCCCGTCCGCCGTTGTCAGGAAACCGCCCAAACCGGATACGAAGTTCAATGTGCCTGTCTTGGCATCGACCTTGATCGGGTGGTTCTTGACCGGCCGTCCATTGCGATCCGTCAAGGCAAAAGGCTTCATCAATGGGCGCAATGCGCCCATTTTCCGGGCCGCAACAAGGGCTGCGACCAGATCCGCCGGCGCCATACGCGAGGCATCGCCAAGACCGGAATGATCGACCATCGAGATCCCGTTTACGCCAAAGCTCTGAGACGCCCAAAGATTCATCTCGGCCGCCGACTCCGCCAGGTTTCGCGGGTCAACGCCCCGTGCTTTGGTTGCGGCCAGCCCGACCATCTCGGCCGTCAGGTTGGTCGAGTATTTCAGCATCCCGCGCAGAATACTGTCCAGTGCATCGCTGCGAAGCACCACAAGGTCTACGCCTGTCGGCGCCTCTCGTGTCACCTGCACGTGGTTCAGAACGATTCCATTGGATCGGGCCAAAGTACGGAACACATCACCTGCGTACAATGCGGGTTTGCGCACAGGCAGCCAGCGCGCCCCGCCATTGCCCAGCGCGCCCTTGGCCACGGTCCAGCGGTCCTGCCGCGCGCTTGGCTGATAGGTATAGATCGGCAAGCTGCGGTTCTCGACCCGCATGGCTGCCACATCAACTGCCGGCACATATCGCGCGCTGCGTGCATCCATGGTCACATCGTAACCCTTACCGGCACGCTTCCACTCGAAATGGACCCGATTGAAATTCAACGATATCCCACTTACCGCCGGGCTGTACCCCACATGATCCGGCTGACCGGGATCAATGCTGAACACGAAGGGCAGCGCCCCGTCATAAACCTTGAAGGCTCCTCGAACCTCGGTGATTCCGGCCTCGCGCAGGTTGGCCGCCATCGTGGCCAGCGCATCCGTATCCAAAAGCGGGTCACCCCCGCCTGCCAGTATCAGATCGCCATGCAAAATCCCGTTTTCAATTGGCCCATCTGCGATCAAACGGGTTTCGAACCGGTGGTCGGGCCCCAGAACGTCCAGCGCATAAAGCGCGGTCATCGCCTTGCCGACACTGGCCGGGGGCAAGCCCGCACCTTCACCAAAAACCTCCAGCGGCTTTCCGGTCGCCACATCCGCGACGGCGAAAACAACTTCGCCCGTCAATCCTGCGGCTGCAACCAAACGCTCGGCACCACTCAACAGCGCCGCACGCGCGCGCGGCCTGAGCGAGACCAGCGGCGCCTGCGCCAGACCAGCTGCCGGGATCAGAGACGCCCCCAATCCTCCCAGAAACACACGACGTGAAAAACGACCAGCCATAGTTGGAATAAAATCCCACAGATCAAATGCGCGCAACCACTCGCTGCGATTATGCGCCGGGCAAGGCTATTCCGGCAACACTTCCGCGCGCCATTCGCCGCGCGTCCGAATTTCGGTGGAACTGACATCAACCATCGGCACATTCACGAAACACCAGGCCGGAGCCTGCGCCCGCCCCAAAAGATGCCGCGCCTGCCCGTCGATCCTGTACTTGGCATAGACCCGCGCCGCCCTGGACATCCGGGCGGATATCCGGTCGCCGGGCCGTGCGACCACACCGACAGGGACACTGTCCATGATCCCCCGCCAGTCTTTCCAGCGGTGAAACTGCGCCAGATTGTCCGCCCCCATCAGCCAGACAAATCGCACCTGTGGATACAATCGCTGCAACGCTGTCAGAGTATCCGCTGTCGCGCGTGTACCTGTCAGCGCCTCGATGTCCGTCACCTCGACACGCGGATGCTGCATCACATTCCGCGCTGCCACCATTCGCCTGTCCATGGGCGCGGGCCCGCGTTCCTTCAACGGATTGCCCGGCGATACCAGCCACCAAACCCGATCCAGCCCGAACGCCTTCATCGCCTCAAGCGTGACATGCACATGGCCCTGATGCGGTGGATCAAACGACCCGCCGAACAGACCGACGACCTGCCCAGGTCGCGCATAGGGTATGCCGTACCGCTCCATACCCTGCTGATGTTCAGAACTGCGGGGCGTTGTCAATCAACAGGTTGCACCACATCGCCCAGCCGAACCCGCCCGGGTCGCACGACTTCGGCACACCATCCTCCGTGCCCACGCACGGCGGAATAGCCACCCTTGCCCAGCGCTTCTTCCATCCGGCTGCACGGCGCACAAATCACGGTAAGGCGCAAAATTGCCTCGCCCACCTGCACCTCGCGCCCTTTGAGCGCCGTCAGATTGATCCCCGAAACCACCAGGTTGCGCCGTAGGATTTCAGGCGCAACCGGCCCCTGCCCCAGATAAGAGCCAATCGCCGCCAGATGCTCCTGCTGGATCAGGGTTACCGCCCGCTTGCCAACGCGGGCGCGGTCAATGATCAGACCGGCCTCAGTTATCACAGATTCCTCCAGTGACACCATCTCGGCCCGGCGCTCTGGTCGCGCTCCGATCCAAGTGACGCAACCGGGCTGCGCCCAACCCGCAATCAATTCCGCCAGTTCTGACATAACACCCCCATTTTCAGCGCGGCCACACTATGCTGCCCGACCCAAAGACGAAATTCACAATACCACCAGCTTGCCCCGCCCGCCCGGCTCGGATATCCAGCGTTTCAACCAAATTCCCCGACCCAGAGGACGCGACATGGCCGCCTATCAATATGTCTACCACATGCAGGGTGTCTCCAAGACCTATCCCGGTGGCAAGAAGTGCTTTGAAAACATCCACCTCAGCTTTCTGCCCGGTGTGAAAATCGGTGTCGTCGGGGTCAACGGCGCGGGTAAATCGACGCTGATGAAGATTATGGCTGGCCTCGACACCGACTTCACCGGTGAGGCATGGGCCGCTGAGGGTGCCAAGGTTGGTTATCTGCCGCAGGAACCGCAGCTGGATGAATCGCTGACTGTCCGCGAAAACGTTATGCTGGGCGTGGCCGCGAAAAAGGCCAAGGTCGACCGGTTCAACGAGATCGCCATGGAGATCGCCGAGAACTACTCAGACGAGCTGATGGAGGAAATGACCACCCTGCAGGACGCGATCGACGCCGAGAACCTCTGGGATCTCGACAGCCAGATCGACGTCTCGATGGAGGCGCTGCGCTGCCCGCCGGACGATGCCAACATCGCCAACCTCTCGGGCGGTGAGAAACGCCGCGTGGCGCTCTGCAAGCTGCTGCTGGAAGCGCCCGACATGCTGCTCCTGGACGAACCGACCAACCACCTCGACGCCGAAACCATCGCCTGGCTGCAACAGCACCTGATCGACTACAAGGGCACCATCCTGATCGTCACCCACGACCGTTATTTCCTGGATGACATCACCGGCTGGATCCTCGAACTCGACCGCGGCCGTGGTATTCCGTACGAGGGCAACTACTCTGCCTGGCTGGAACAAAAAGCCAAACGGCTGGAGCAGGAAGCGCGCGAGGACAAGTCCAAGCAGAAGACTCTGCAACGCGAACTGGAATGGATGCGCCAAGGCCAGAAGGCCCGTCAGGCCAAATCCAAGGCCCGGATCAACGCCTATAACGAGCTGGCCGAGCAGTCCGAACGCGAAAAGCTGACCCGCGCCCAGATCGTCATCCCCAACGGCCAGCGCCTTGGCGGCAAGGTGATCGAGGTCGAGGGCCTGTCGAAGCACATGGGCGACAAGCAACTGATCGAAGGGCTGGATTTCGCCCTGCCCCCCGGCGGCATCGTCGGCGTCATCGGCCCCAACGGCGCGGGTAAATCGACGCTGTTCAAGATGCTCACCGGTCAGGAACAGCCCGACAGCGGCACCATCACGCTGGGCGACACGGTCGAGCTGTCTTATGTCGACCAGTCCCGCGACGACCTGAAAGACAACGACACCGTGTGGGAGGCGATCACCGGCGGCGCCGAGATCATTCAGCTGGGCGACGCGCAGGTCAATTCCCGCGCCTATTGCTCGTCCTTCAACTTCAAGGGCGGCGACCAGCAGAAAAAGGTCTCGCTGCTGTCAGGGGGTGAGCGCAACCGCGTCCACATGGCCCGCCTGTTGAAAGAGGGCGGCAACGTCCTGCTGCTCGACGAACCCACCAACGACCTTGACGTCGAAACCCTGCGCGCACTGGAAGACGCGCTGGTCGATTTCGCCGGCTGCGCCGTCGTCATCTCACACGACCGCTTCTTCCTCGACCGGATCTGTACGCATATTCTGGCCTTCGAAGGCGACGCGCATGTGGAGTGGTTCGAGGGCAACTTCGAGGACTACGAAGAGGATAAGAAGCGGCGGTTGGGACCGGATGCGCTGGAGCCTAAGCGGTTGAAGCATAAGAAGTTTGCGCGGTGACGCACCGCTGGTGTTCATCGTGATCACGAAACAAGCCGCCCTGCCCGGGGCGGCCTCTTTCACCCCCAAAAATACAAGCGCGCGGGTTGAATGGCCCGTCACACCACATGAGGCCAGGTCATGGACCATAACGGATACGGAACATTCTGGCGTGGCCCATCCCTCGGACCGCTGGAACAGGCCTGCCTGTCATCTTTCGTGCAGGCAGGTCTACCGATCACCCTGTATTCCTACGACCAGCATATCGCGGGGGTCCCGGACGGGGTCGCCCTGCGGAACGCGTCAGAGGTTCTGGCCCTGACAGACGGTTTGGAACACGTTCTGTCAATGTATACAGCCCGCTTTTCCGATCTGTTCCGACTGAAGATGATGCAGGTGGAAAACATGGTCTGGGTCGATTGCGATGTATACCTTTTGAAGCCGGTCAACTTCCAGGATAACCTGATCACGATTGGGCGCGCGTTTCGAGATGGCACCCGTTTCCTGTGGAACGGTGTCATGTATCTGGACCCGGCCTCGGATCTGTTCGCCGACTACCTGTCGCTGACCACCGCCGACACAATCCAATTTCGCGACAGTTGGGACACCAATGTGGAAACCGGCGTCGAAAACAAGTCGGCACGGGACATGTTCACCAGATTGGGAGAGGTGAATTTCTTTTCCGACGACCTTCCGCGAAACTTTTTCGGCCCGATCTTGTTGACTCTGCTGGCCCGGGATCACCAGCAAGCGGAACTCATTCCCCCTCGGGTCCACTATCCTTTCGGGGCACCTAAACTGCGAAAGAACACGCACGATCCCATCGGGTTTCCGCTGGCCTATCCGAAGCAAAGCGAAACCATACACTTCTTCGGCTCAATGGTGCGCAAGACGTGCGGCACGTATTGGAACCCCGAGACAAAGTCCTATGACCGGCTTCCTTCCGGAAGCCTGCTCGACCAAGCGCTGAACGGGACACTTGCCCGGAACTGCCTTTAGGCGGTGAAGCCTGGCGTACGTGGCTGGCAGGAATACCCCCAGAATTGAAGCCTTTGGATGAGATAATACCCCATCTTGAGCAACCAAACGCTCCCTCAGTCGCACCGCCGTCCCATTCTGGATCAACCTAACCCGCGCGGATATCGCGATAGATTGACGCAAACGGCCACTCGGTAGAGTGCTTCCCCGGCCCGCTCATGAATGCGACCGCCAAGAAGCAGCGGCTCAGCATAAAATACATTGGACTGATTGCAGGGGCAGCACCTTGCCAGATCGGTTTCCGCGAAACCTTCTGGCCCGGCACCAATAAGCCCGGCCTCCGAGCCTCCCCATAGGGGCTCACTGCACCAAAGTTTACAGGAAACGATTTCAACCTTTTCTGTCAGGTCCTGTTCCCGCTCTGTGAGTTCCAGCAACAGTTCGTGCATTTCTGGGTTTAACATCCCAGCCGTAAACCACGACGCGTTCGGCCAGGGTGTGGTTTTCACGGCCACAGAAGAAGTTTGATACTCTCTCTTGTCACCCGGTCCCAACACTGCTAAATGCACCCAATCTTACGGCCTCGGATTCGTTCCGGGGCCTTAGATATTTTGAACCGGGGACCTTCGGGGCCCTATACCCTTGGCACCTACGGGGGCCTATCACATAGCGGGGAAACTCCCTGCACTTGCTAAACGGAAGACAGAAAGCATGGCACTCAAGTCGTACAAGCCGACGACGCCGGGCCAGCGCGGGCTGGTGCTGATCGACCGTTCGGAGCTTTGGAAAGGACGTCCGGTCAAGTCTCTCACTGAGGGTTTGACCAAATCGGGCGGCCGGAACAACACCGGACGGATCACTTCACGCCGCCGCGGCGGTGGCGCAAAGCGTCTCTACCGGATCGTTGACTTCAAACGGAACAAATTTGATGTCGCGGCAACCGTCGAGCGGATCGAATATGACCCGAACCGGACCGCATTCATCGCACTGGTAAAATACGAAGACGGCGAGCAGGCATATATCCTGGCTCCGCAGCGTCTGGCTGTTGGTGACAAGGTCATCGCGTCGGCAAAAGCTGACATCAAGCCGGGCAACGCAATGCCATTCTCGGGCATGCCGATCGGTACCATCGTCCACAACATCGAGATGAAGCCCGGCAAAGGCGGTCAGATCGCACGTGCGGCCGGTACTTACGCTCAGTTCGTTGGCCGCGATGGCGGCTATGCTCAGATCCGTCTGAGCTCGGGCGAACTGCGCATGGTCCGTCAGGAATGCATGGCCACCGTTGGTGCCGTGTCCAACCCCGACAACAGCAACCAGAACCTCGGTAAAGCCGGTCGTATGCGCCACAAGGGCGTTCGTCCGTCGGTTCGTGGTGTTGCAATGAACCCGATCGATCACCCGCACGGTGGTGGTGAAGGTCGTACCTCGGGCGGCCGTACGCCGGTTACTCCGTGGGGTAAGGACACCAAGGGTAAGCGTACCCGCAACAAGAACAAAGCGTCCCAGAAGCTGATCATCCGCTCGCGGCACGCCAAGAAGAAGGGACGTTAATCTATGTCTCGCTCTGTTTGGAAGGGTCCTTTCGTCGATGCTTACGTGCTTAAGAAAGCCGAAGCAGCGCGCGAGTCGGGCCGCAACGAAGTCATCAAGATCTGGTCGCGTCGTTCCACCATTCTGCCCCAGTTCGTGGGTCTGACCTTTGGTGTGTACAACGGCCAGAAGCATATCCCGGTAAACGTCACGGAAGACATGATCGGTCAGAAGTTCGGTGAATACTCGCCGACCCGTACCTATTATGGCCACGCCGCTGACAAAAAAGCGAAGCGGAAGTAAGTCATGGGCAAGGAAAAGAACCCCCGCCGCGTGGCTGAAAACGAAGCAATGGCGAAAACCCGCATGCTTCGCACCAGCCCGCAGAAACTGAATCTGGTTGCGCAAATGATCCGCGGCAAGAAAGTTGAGAAGGCTCTGACCGACCTGACTTTCTCGAACAAGCGTGTCGCGCAGGACGTCAAGAAGTGCCTGCAGTCCGCAATCGCGAATGCCGAAAACAACCACAACCTGGACGTTGACGAGCTGATCGTCGCCGAAGCCTGGGTTGGCAAGAACCTGGTCATGAAGCGCGGTCGCCCGCGTGCCCGTGGCCGTTTCGGCAAGATCATGAAGCCGTTCTCGGAGATCACCATCAAGGTGCGTCAAGTTGAGGAGCAAGCCTAATGGGTCATAAAGTAAATCCGATCGGCATGCGCCTTCAGGTCAACCGCACCTGGGACAGCCGCTGGTACGCAGATACCAAAGACTATGGCGATCTTCTGCTGGAAGACCTCAAGATCCGTGAGTTCATCCAGAAAGAGTGTAAGCAGGCCGGTGTTGCCCGTGTGATCATCGAACGTCCGCACAAGAAGTGCCGCGTTACGATCCACACTGCACGCCCGGGTGTCATCATCGGCAAGAAAGGTGCAGACATCGAAGTTCTGCGCAAGAAGCTGGCTCAGATGACCGACAGCGAACTGCACCTGAACATCGTCGAAGTGCGCAAGCCCGAGCTTGACGCGCAGCTGGTTGCCGAGTCGATCGCTCAGCAGCTGGAACGTCGTGTTTCGTTCCGTCGCGCAATGAAGCGCTCGGTTCAGAACGCCATGCGCATGGGCGCCCTGGGTATCCGGGTGAACGTCGCTGGCCGTCTGGGCGGCGCCGAAATCGCACGGACCGAATGGTATCGCGAAGGCCGCGTGCCTCTGCACACCCTGCGTGCCGACATCGATTACGCACATGCCGAAGCGATGACCCCCTACGGGATCATCGGGATCAAGGTCTGGATCTTCAAAGGTGAGATCATGGAGCACGATCCGCAGGCACGTGACCGTAAAGCACAGGAACTCCAGGACGGCCCTGCACCTCGTGGTGCTGGTGGCGGTCGTCGCTAAGGAGGGAAAGATATGCTTCAACCAAAGCGTACTAAATTCCGCAAGATGCACAAAGGCCGGATCAAGGGCGAAGCCAAGGGCGGCTCTGATCTGAACTTTGGCACCTACGGTCTGAAAGCCCTGCAGCCCGAGCGTGTCACCGCACGCCAAATCGAAGCTGCACGTCGTGCCATGACCCGTCACATGAAACGTCAGGGTCGTGTCTGGATCCGTATCTTCCCCGACACTCCGGTCACTGCAAAGCCGATCGAAGTTCGTATGGGTAAAGGTAAAGGTTCGGTGGACCGGTGGGTTTGCAAGGTCAAGCCCGGTCGCGTAATGTTCGAGATCGACGGCGTCAATGACGACATCGCCCGCGAGGCCCTGCGCCTGGCCGCGATGAAGCTGCCGATCAAGACACGCGTCGTGGTTCGCGAAGACTGGTAAGTGATTGGGGCCTCGGCCCCGATCGGCGACATTGAAGCCCCCGTCGAGAGATCGGCGGGGGTTTTTCCACAGGAGCTCTGCCCCCGCCGCGCGTGCCGCGCGCCTCCCCCGGGATATTTTGGGCCAGATGAAGCGGGGATCCGTTCTTCATCTGGCTGCAAATATCCCGGAGCGCGAGGCAGAGCCTCGCAAAAGAGCCATCGCAATCGCGATGAGGCTGCGTTAAGAGGGCGCTATGGCACAGATTGAATCACTCTTCGTAACCCGTCTCTACCGCGCTGCTTTGTCTGAGTTTGATCCCAAGATCGACCCGGAAGAGCTGGAAAGCTCGTGCCTTGTCATTGCCGAGGATGACGAGGCCGGGCAGGATTGGTGTGAGGAAAACGGCTATCCCGGTTATACCAGTTATGCCTCGCTGACCGATCTGCCATGGCGGTTCCCGATCTTTGCTGATCTGGTCAAAGTGCTGGATCAGCATGTGGCGGCCTTCGCCAAGGATCTGGAGTTTGATCTGGGCGAGGGAGAGTTGAAGCTCGAGGACCTCTGGATCAATATCCTGCCCGAGGGCGGCATGCATTCCAGCCACCTGCACCCGCACAGCGTGATCTCGGGCACGACCTATGTGGCAATGCCCGAGGGGGCGAGCGCGCTGAAGTTGGAAGACCCCCGCTCAGGCCGCATGATGGCGGCCCCAACGCGGATCAAAGGCGGGCGGCGCGATTTGCAGCCCTTTATCTATATGAAGCCTCAGGTTGGCGAAGTGCTGCTGTGGGAAAGCTGGCTACGCCACGAGGTGCCGATGAACATGGCCGAGGAAGAGCGGATATCGGTCAGTTTCAACTATCGGTGGGACTGAACGCTCCCACCGAATACCGGCATCTTGAATGTCGGCGAACACCGTTGGTACTTCGCTCAGAATAAGCGTAAGTCCTGTCAGGTGGCAGGTGAAGGCCAAGCAAATTCTGGACGAAGCGCTTCATATACCGGTCGTCCGTCATCAGGCTTGGGGTACCCTTTGCTGTCATCGTAAAACGCGTGGTAAGTCGCTGCCGGAAACTGGCTGTCATCATACCCCATCACGTTGGGTACAGCCACGCGTATGCGTTTTTGCTTGTCATCCAGCATCAGCGCGGCCCCGCACTCTGAACATGTGCAAAGCTCTAAAGGGCCATCGGGATTGTTGGCGTTGAATGGTTGACGGTTCATCTTTTCTTCGGGGTCTGCCGACAGGTCTGAGTAGTTAAAGAACGCAACATGGGTTGTGTGCTGGCCGGTCACGGACTTACAGACATTACAGTGGCATTCATGGTTGTCTATCGGTTCTGCCATCGCGACTATCTTGACGTGTTCACATCCTCCTGAATAAGGACTGGTCATTTTCTTACCTCCTCTGTGAACTTCAGGCTTTTGGGCCTGCTCTATTGGGCGCCGAACGCGGCCCGTTGGCAATACAGACCTTGGCCTGAGTTTGGATGAGGAATACTTCGAGGAACCTTTGTGGTTGGTCACCCACTCAGCGACCGGGAGCAACTTATTCCCTTGCCGTAAAGAAGACGTCAAACTTTCCCTTGCCACCCACCCCCTAAACCCTTATACGGCGGCATCCTGCAAGTCCCCCGGCCGAGTCGGGGGATTCGTATGTCTATCATTCATCCACCAGGTCCAAGGTGACCCTGCAAGGGGGCCTTCTGGTGTTTTGAGCAAAGGAAAAAGGCGATGAACGCCCAAGAACTGCGTGACAAGACCCCGGACCAGCTCCGCGAGGAACTGGCCAACCTGAAGAAAGAAAGCTTTAACTTGCGCTTTCAACAGGCAACCGGTCAGCTGGAAAATACTGCTGGTATCAAAGCGGCCCGCCGCAATGCTGCCCGCGTCAAAACCATTCTGAACGAAAAGGCCGCTGCCGCGGCATCGGAGGAGTAATCCTATGCCCAAGCGTATCCTGTCCGGAATCGTAACCAGCGACGCCAATGAGCAGACCGTGACTGTTTCGGTTGAACGCCGTTTCAAGCACCCGCTGCTGCAAAAAACCGTTCGTAAGTCCAAGAAATACCGGGCTCACGACGAAAAGAACGCCTTCAAGGTCGGCGACACCGTACGCATCATCGAATGCGCGCCGAAATCGAAGACGAAACGTTGGGAAGTTCTGGAAGCGTAAGCTTCCGGGATTTTTCATTTGTCGAAACCCTGGGGGATCTAATCAGACCAGCCCCCACAGGTCGGGAGAAACCACATGATCCAGATGCAGACCAATCTGGATGTCGCTGACAACTCCGGCGCACGCCGAGTTCAGTGCATCAAGGTTCTGGGTGGTTCCAAGCGTAAATACGCCTCCGTCGGCGACATCATTGTCGTCTCGGTGAAGGAAGCCATCCCGCGCGGCCGCGTAAAGAAAGGTGACGTCCGTAAGGCCGTCGTCGTGCGCACCGCCAAGGAAGTCCGTCGCGAAGACGGCACCGCGATCCGTTTCGATCGCAACGCCGCCGTCATCCTGAACAACAACAACGAGCCCGTAGGTACACGTATCTTTGGCCCCGTTGTTCGCGAACTGCGCGGCAAGAACTTCATGAAAATCATCTCGCTGGCTCCGGAGGTGCTGTAATCATGGCTGCTAAACTCCGCAAAGGCGACAAGGTCGTCGTGCTGGCCGGCAAGGACAAGGGCAAAGAGGGAACCATTTCCTCGGTTGACCCCAAGGCCGGTAAAGCTGTTGTCGATGGCATCAACATCGCCATCCGCCACACCCGTCAGTCGCAAACCTCGCAAGGTGGCCGCCTGCCTCAGGCAAACCCGATCGACCTGTCGAACCTGGCGCTGCTGGACAAGAACGGCAAAGCAACCCGCGTTGGCTTCCGCATGGAAGGTGACAAGAAGGTCCGCTTCGCCAAGACCACAGGGGACGTGATCGATGCTTGATTCCGCAACCTACACCCCGCGTCTGAAAGCTCAGTACGTTGAAACCATCCGTGCCGCTCTGAAAGAAGAGTTCGGCTACAAGAACGACATGCAGCTGCCCAAGCTGGAAAAAATCGTTCTGAACATCGGTTGTGGTGCTGAGGCCGTCAAAGACTCGAAAAAAGCGAAAGCCGCTGTCGAGGATCTGACTGCGATTGCTGGTCAACAGGCCGTTGCAACCAAGGCGAAGAAGTCGATCGCGGGTTTCCGCGTCCGTGAAGACATGCCGCTGGGCGCGAAAGTGACCCTGCGCGGTGACCGGATGTACGAATTCCTGGATCGCCTGATCACCATC
The DNA here is from genome assembly GCF_059613405.1 of Ruegeria sp. BHSA118. Classification (NCBI taxonomy): domain Bacteria; kingdom Pseudomonadati; phylum Pseudomonadota; class Alphaproteobacteria; order Rhodobacterales; family Roseobacteraceae; genus Ruegeria; species Ruegeria sp. BHSA118. The sequence goes on along the minus strand of NZ_JBXWSM010000016.1, from coordinate 8,524 downwards.
GCGCTGCCGCGCGTTCGTGACTTCCGCGGTGTTAAGCCTTCTTTCGATGGTCAGGGCAACTTTGCCATGGGCATGAAAGAGCACATCGTGTTCCCGGAAATCGACTTCGACAAGGTCGACGAGGTCTGGGGCATGGACATCGTAATTGCCACCACAGCGAAAACCGACGCTGAAGCAAAGGCACTGTTGAAAGCATTCAACATGCCGTTCAACGCGTAAGCGCCGGGAGGATTGAGACATGGCTAAAAAAGCAATGATCGAACGCGAGAAAAAGCGCGAACGCCTGGTGGCCAAATATGCCGCAAAGCGTGCCGAGCTGAAAGAAATCGCGAATGACGAGAGCAAGCCGATGGAAGAGCGTTTCAAAGCGCGTCTGAAACTGGCGAAACTGCCGCGCAACAGCTCGGCTACTCGTTTGCACAACCGCTGTCAGCTGACCGGTCGTCCCCACGCTTACTACCGTAAGCTGAAGGTCAGCCGTATCGCGCTGCGCGAGCTGGGTTCTGCTGGTCAGATCCCCGGCATGGTGAAATCGAGCTGGTAAGGGAGACATAGATATGAATGATCCTATCGGCGATATGCTCACCCGTATCCGCAACGCGCAAATGCGCGGCAAGTCCACCGTTTCCACCCCGGCTTCCAAGCTGCGCGGTTGGGTTCTGGACGTGCTGGCGGACGAAGGCTACATCCGTGGCTATGAAAAGACGACCGGTGAAAACGGTCATCCGGCCATCGAAATCAGCCTGAAATACTACGAAGGCACCCCTGTCATTCGCGAACTGAAGCGGGTCTCCAAGCCCGGTCGTCGCGTATACATGGGCGTCAATGACATCCCGCAGGTCCGTCAGGGTCTGGGCGTGTCGATTGTCAGCACTCCGAAAGGTGTGATGTCGGACGCAAACGCTCGCTCCAACAATGTTGGCGGCGAAGTGCTCTGCACCGTCTTCTAAGGAGGTCTGCAATGTCTCGTATTGGTAAAAAACCGGTCGAGCTGCCCAGCGGCGTTACCGCCTCTGTGTCGGGTCAGACCATCGAAGTGAAAGGTCCGAAAGGCACCCGCAGCTTCACCGCCACCGACGACGTAACGCTGTCGGTTGAAGACAACGTGGTCAAGATCGACCCCCGCGGCATGTCCAAGCGTGCCCGCCAGCAGTGGGGCATGAGCCGCACCATGGTTGCCAATCTGGTAACCGGTGTGACCACAGGCTTCAAAAAAGAGCTGGAGATCCAGGGTGTTGGTTACCGGGCTCAGATGCAGGGCAACACCCTGAAGCTGAACCTGGGTTATAGCCACGATGTTGATTTCACTGCTCCGGAAGGTGTCACCATCACCGCGCCGAAGCAGACCGAAATCGTTGTGGAAGGTATCGACCAGCAGCAGGTGGGCGAAGTCGCGGCCAAAATCCGCGAATGGCGCCGTCCCGAGCCGTACAAAGGCAAGGGCATCCGCTATAAGGGCGAGTTCATCTTCCGCAAGGAAGGCAAGAAGAAGTAAGGACGCAAACAATGGCAAACAGCAAAAGAACCCTGTTTCTGAAGCGCCGCCTGCGCGTTCGGAACAAACTTCGCAAAGTCAACGCCGGCCGTGTACGCCTGTCGGTTCACCGCTCGAACAAGAACATCAGCGTTCAGCTGATCGACGACGTTCGTGGCGTGACCCTGGCCTCGGCCTCGACCCTGGAAAAAGACCTGGGTGTTGTTGGCAAGAACAACGTCGAAGCGGCCACCAAAGTGGGCGCGGCCATCGCCGAGCGTGCCAAGAAGGCAGGCGTCGAAGAGGCCTATTTCGATCGTGGCGGCTTCCTGTTCCACGGCAAGGTGAAGGCAGTTGCCGACGCTGCGCGTGAAGGTGGCCTGAAGATCTAAGACTTGCGGGCGGGTTTCGATCCGCCCCGATGATCCGGGGGCCCTGACATCAGTCGGGGCTCACTTGGATTGAAGAAAACGGCGCCGTATGCGCCACATGAGAAAAGGGATGCCAAATGGCAGAACGTGAAAACCGTCGGGGCCGTGGCCGCGACCGTGAAGAAGCACCGGAATTTGCAGATCGCCTGGTCGCAATCAACCGCGTGTCGAAAACCGTAAAAGGTGGTAAGCGCTTTGGCTTCGCCGCTCTGGTGGTTGTCGGCGATCAGAAAGGCCGCGTCGGCTTTGGCAAGGGTAAAGCGAAAGAAGTACCTGAGGCCATCCGCAAGGCGACTGAGCAAGCCAAGCGTCAGATGATCCGCGTGCAGCTGCGCGAAGGTCGGACCCTGCACCACGACATCGAGGGCCGTCACGGCGCTGGTAAAGTGGTTATGCGCACCGCACCTGAAGGTACTGGTATCATCGCCGGTGGTCCGATGCGTGCCGTGTTCGAAATGCTGGGCGTTAAGGACGTTGTGTCCAAGTCGCTGGGCTCGCAGAACCCGTACAACATGATCCGCGCCACCATCAACGGCCTGCAGAAAGAGCAGAGCCCGCGTTCGGTTGCCGCACGTCGTGGTAAAAAAGTTGCCGACATCCTGCCCAAGCGGGACGAAGCACCGGCTGCTGAAGCCGAAGCGTAAGGAGAGCGACCCATGGCAAAAACCATCGTCGTCAAGCAGATCGGTTCTCCGATCCGCCGCCCCGCCGAACAGCGCGCAACCCTGATCGGCCTGGGCCTGAACAAGATGCACAAAACCCGTGAACTGGAGGACACTCCTTCGGTCCGCGGCATGATCCGCAAGATCCCGCATCTGGTAGAGATCGTCGAAGAGCGCGGCTAAGCGTAGTCTCTTTGAAGAACTAGAAACGCCTCTGACTTCGGTCAGGGGCGTTTTTTCTTGCGTTTACCGCATCGGAAGTATCGTTTTGATCCATTTTGATTAGAAAGTTGAGACAACATGAAACTGAACGAGGCGGGTGTCTAGGAAACCCGGGGCACCTCAATGCCCTCTACGACCGTTTCTGAGTACTTCTGACACACGCCAAAACTTCCGAGTGTCTTACCCCATCCGATTTGCGTTGGGAGCAACATTTGTCATACCGAGAACGCATAGCGGCTAGACCGAAACCACCGTTGTTAGCGATAACCATCAGCCTTATCTCAGCCTTGTCCAAATAAGGAACACACAAGGAAACGTCAGGGAATTCGCCCTGATTTGAGAAAGGAACACAGAAATGACAACCGCAACACTGACAAATACCGGCTTCAACTTCGGCATCCGGATCATGGACATGATCACACGCCTCAAAACTGCCCGTGCGCGTGCCGCTGAGTATCAGCGCACCTATTCCGAGTTGCAGCGCCTGACCAACCGCGAACTGGATGACATCGGCATCCGCCGCTGCGACATTGCAGATATTGCGCACAAGCATGTTTACTGCTCTTGATCGCGGATATCCCAGTGCAAGACACAAAGGCGCCGAACGGCGCCTTTTCTATTTCCGGAAGAAGCCCGCAGAACGGCCATAGAGCGCCTGAGCGCCTCCACAGTGCCGAAGTACGCTACCCCTACTGTATGACGCTAAAATCGGGCCTATGTCCCCTTCTTGATGTCGAGCGGGGGTTATAGCGCTATCTCAAAGCTCGTGACTCGACCGTACATGGTAAGGCCGCATGTTGCGTGTGTGCTCTGCTGACGCGCCGGAGGCCACCGGGCCCAATGGCCGCCTGCGGCAGCTGCTGGCGCATCTCACGGCCGAAACGTCTTGAAACACACGGTGTCCGGATTGGCATTCCACACTTGAACAGGTTGATCGGGTGGTTTGTCATCTGCACCTTTATCTTCTGCACTGCGCAGTCCTGGTCACAGTGATCCACGAACCGACGAGCCACGTGCGTTGGGCCGAGCAGGCAATGCCCCTGCGGACGAGCCTCGGTGTAACGGGCAGCCCAAAAGGGGACGTGGCCGGTGCATGAAACCTGGAGATAACCAGGCGCAGATCTGCCCTTGCGTGTTCCAACAACGTGCCAGAAGTCTGGACGAACCCGGGCGGATCAGTCATTCCGACCGCATGGCGACCCTTCATCAAAGAAATCGTATCCACATCGGCACGGCCCTATTTCAGGCTATCAGAAACAGAAAACGGCCCCGACGGGTGAAACCGCCGGGCCGTGATCAGCCGCTCATGTAGGGTCAAAAACCGGTGCTCAGATCGATTTCATTGCTCTTTTCCAGAACTGCACCTGACGTCCAACCGTCTTTGCGGCGATCAAAAATATCGCGCTTATACGACTTAAGTGCCTTGCTTTCTGTCTTCCGTTTAGCAAGTGCAGGGAGTTTCCCCGTTATGTGAGAGGCCCCCGCAGGTGCCAAGGGCATAGGGCCCCGAAGGTCCCCGGTTCAAAATATCTAAGGCCCCGGAACGAATCCGAGGCCGTAAGATTGGGAGCGTGAAACACGGGTTGGGGGTGGGTGTCTATAGGGGAAGAACTACTTTCCTTGCTCGAGAGCGAAAGCTCACTCCCTGCATATCTCAAAGCTATCCACCTATCCGCCACGCATGAAACTAGCCGCCCCAACTATACCGCTTCCGGCAGTTTCGAGGTCCTTGTCATCAAATCTCCGAAACGCACCGACAAACAGGACTACTGTGATTGTTGTTATCGAGATAATAGGAGCTGTTATCATCGCCACCGATAGAGCCGGCCCTACGAAAACGAATGGCCCCCAAAAAACGTTGTGGACGAGGTGCCAGAGAATCCCAGCCATACCCAATATCACTACCACACCGGTCACCACTGCGACCCACTTGATGACACGCCGCTGGCCAATCTCTCGCCGCGTCAACCTACTAAGTGCAGCCTCCGCTTCTAAAAGCTCAAACTCTAACTCTTCGCGCCGCGTGTCACGCGACGCGCCTTCAGGAGGCAGGTCGGGATCAATCGGTGGAATTGTGTCAGGCATTCGCGGCTTGTTTCTGAGCCTCAATACGTTTCATCACATAATGCTGCTTGATTAAGTCATCAGGGATTCGCGCGTAATTTCCTCCCATTTTTGTAGCCACATCCCAGGGCCCACCAGGAACATGTGTCAACTCTGAAAGCTGAAAGGCCGTAAGGCTTCCGTATATGTTGTACACTTGATCAAGCAGATTCTCGTCCTCAGGAGACATCTGAACAGCCGCAGCTGGCACAATGTTAGAGACATTAATGCCTTGCTGCCTGAATGCGCTATACACTTCGGGAATAACAGGACCATATTGCCAAGCCTCAATCCGGTTAGCAATTAAAGGCGCGTTCTTTGTTTCCAGAGTCCACCCATGCGCTATGTAAACAAGCTTTAGGAGCGACATAATAGACAAAGTTCTATTGTCCCGCTTGGCGCGAGTTACAAACCAATTTGCAACTTGACGGGCGTCATAAATCAAACTTCGGACCTCCTAGTCCATTTTATATAAGCATTAGTTCACAAAATGTGAATCTAAGAACGTTCCACGGCCACTAAATGTCACAACTATTAACAGAACAAAAAAACCCCCGCTTTCGCGGGGGTCTTCCATTCATTCCAAAGACCGTTCCGATCAGAGACCGGTGGACACGTCGATGGTGTTCCCCTCTTCCAGGGTCACATATGCTTTTTTGACGTCTTTCCGACGGCCCAGCTGGCCGCGGAACCGCTTGACCTTGCCTTTGGTCACGGTGGTGTTCACCGCTTTGACCTTCACACCAAACAGCGCCTCAACGGCCTCTTTGATCTGCGGCTTGTTGCTGTCGATCGCCACTTCAAAGACAACCGCGCCGTTCTCGGACGCCATGGTCGACTTCTCGGTGATGATCGGCTTGCGGATCACGTCGTAGTGTTCTGCCTTCGCGCTCATTTCAGACGAGCCTCCAGTGCTTCGACAGCCGCTTTGGTGAGCACCAGAGTGTCACGCTTGAGGATGTCATAAACGTTTGCACCCATCGACGGCAGGATATCCAGACCTTCGATGTTGCGCGACGCCTTCAGGAAACCTTCGTTCACGGTCGCGCCGTCGATGACCAGAGCGCGTTTCCAGCCCAGGTTTGCAACCTGTTTGGCCAGAGCGGCAGTCTTGCCTTCGGCTTCGGCGTTCTCGATCACAACCAGTTCACCTGCCTTGGCTTTTGCCGACAGAGCGTGGCGCAGGCCGAGCTTGCGGAACTTTTTCGGCAGGTCGTGGCCGTGCGAACGAGGGGTCGGGCCCTTGTAGATACCACCCTTGCGGAAGATCGGCGCGTTACGGTCACCATGGCGTGCGCCACCGGTGCCCTTTTGGCGATAGATCTTCTTGGTCGAGTAGCTGGTTTCCGAGCGGGTCTTCACCTTGTGGGTGCCGGCCTGCGCGTTGTTGCGCTGCCAACGGACCACACGGTGCAGGATGTCCGCACGCGGCTCGAGACCGAACAGATCGGCGTTCAGCTCGATGTCGCCGGCCTTGCCGCCGTCCAGTTTGATTACATCAAGTTTCATGCTTCACCACCTTCCGCGGATACTTCTTCCGCAGGTGCTTCGGTTGCAGCCGATTTCACAGCAGCCGGGAAAGGCAGGCCTTCCGGTGCTTTCTTCTTCACGGCGTCCTTGACGGTGACCCAGCCCGATTTCGGTCCGGGAACGGCGCCTTTGATGAAGACCAGACCACGGTCGGCGTCGGTTTTGACAACCTCGAGGTTCTGGGTGGTTACACGGGCAGCACCCATGTGACCGGCCATCTTCTTGCCTTTGAACACCTTGCCCGGATCCTGACACTGACCGGTCGAACCGTGCGAACGGTGGCTGATCGACACACCGTGCGAGGCGCGCAGACCACCGAAGTTGTGGCGCTTCATCGCACCGGCAAAGCCTTTACCGATCGAGGTGCCCGACACGTCAACCTTCTGACCAGCCAGGAAGTGCTCTGCCGAAATCTCGGCGCCCACTTCGATCAGGCCATCTTCGGAGACGCGGAACTCGGCCAGCTTGCGCTTGGGCTCGACCTTGGCAGCGGCGTAGTGGCCGCGCATGGCTTTCGAGGTGCGTTTTGCCTTGGCAGCACCAGCGCCCAGCTGAACGGCGGTGTAGCCGTCTTTTTCAGCGGTCCGCTGTGCAACAACCTGCAGGTTGTCCAGGTGAAGAACGGTCACAGGGATCTGCTTGCCGTCTTCCATGAACAGGCGGGTCATGCCAACTTTTTTTGCGATAATACCAGAGCGCATAATCTATACCCTCCGATCTTACGACTGCAGCTTGATCTCGACGTCCACACCAGCAGCGAGGTCGAGCTTCATCAGCGCGTCCACGGTCTGGGGGGTCGGATCAACGATGTCGAGCAGACGCTTGTGCGTACGGATCTCGAACTGGTCGCGGGATTTCTTGTCAACGTGAGGGCCACGGAGAACCGTGAACTTCTCGATCTTGTTCGGCAGCGGGATCGGGCCGCGCACGTTCGCGCCGGTCCGCTTGGCAGTGTTGACGATCTCTTGCGTGCTGGCATCCAGAACGCGATAGTCAAATGCCTTCAGCCGAATACGGATGTTTTGGCTTTGCATATTAACAGCCTTTTTTAGGCGTTGAGGTTGAGAGGAGGACAGACGCGCATCGCCAACCCTCTTCGAACCCAAAAGGCGGGAATCACCCCGCCTTGATGTTCTTGATGAGAACTCGCGCGTATTAATGGGGTTGGTGGGGTTTGGCAAGGGGGAATATGAGCTTGTGCTGACATGCTCCACATCGGTCAGATGTATATCGCGCACAAATTTTGAGGTAGTTTGAGCCCCACTTATCTCTTTTAGATTGAGACTTGACCACATTTTGTTAGCAGTATCTCCAAAGAAAAATCTTTCAGATTTCAGAAGGAACACAAATGCGAAAAATAACAGGCATTCTGACATCGACCATGTTGGGTAGCGTAAGCTTTCTTTCAACCACTTCGACGTCAGTAGCGCTGGAACCGAATCTGCGCTCCCAGATTATCGAAAAGGTGGGAAATTATGTAGAAGCTGTCGGCTGTTCATACGAAGCTGATAATCAGGATGATCTTTTAATTGCTAATCTTGGCGGAGAGGAATTGGAAGGTTCAACCTATGTGGCCTTTCCAATGTACGATGAAGGTTGCGTTGGCGGATCCGGGACTATCTTCTTCTCACCTGTCGTTCTCAAAGCGACAGAATTCGGTTCTCAGACCCCCTATGTAGACGTTTGGGCGACGACTGAAATTGATTTTATCAACATGCCGGCAAGAAATTTGGAAGCCGTGGAAGTTCTGACTGCTGACCGTATCCGTATTGTTGGATACGAATATGGAGAAGACGATCCGACGTGTTGCCCGTCCAAACGCGTGGATAGGGTTTACAAACGCTATTTGGGAAGAGGACAAGATCTGTGGGTGCCTGAGTTAGACTGACGGCAAACTTTCGCGACCAGGACACCGAACAACGTAGTTTGAAATTCTCAAATCGTAGCAAAAAAGGGCGCCCATTTGGGCGCCCTTTCTGTCGGTATTCGCGGGTGCGAATTACTCGATGATTTTCGACACAACGCCGGCGCCGACGGTGCGGCCGCCTTCGCGGATGGCGAAACGCAGACCGTCTTCCATCGCGATCGGAGCGATCAGCTCG
>NZ_JBXWSM010000015.1:0-73683 GCF_059613405.1 Ruegeria sp. BHSA118 | reverse complement strand
ATCTGCTCGTCGGTCAACCAGAATAGATTGCTCATGATACACCCCTGAAACTCAGGGGTTTGAATCACGCAGCCGAGATGGCGGCAACAAAATTAATGGGTCCAGAACCTAGCCCAGACCTTGGATAAGGGTATGGCATCCGATGCCGTAATCGCTCAGTCCGAGGCCCAGGCAGCTCATTTCTGGGCGATACGCGAGGAGTTGGTTGAGGGGCATGCCAAGCGCGGTTATCACGTGCGAAGCGATGTTTCGGTACGGCTGGGCCTTGTGCCTGTGGCCGCGGGCCGGTTGGAAACGATGTTGGCTCGAGAATTCCCGGGCTGGATTCCGCAGACATACGGACACCTCGGGGATGGCAATTTGCATTTCAACGCATTGCCGCCCATCTCTCTGTCCGAGATCGATGCGCGCGCCGTTGGTCCGGCGATCGAGACCCGGATTTTCGAGATCATCACCGAACTTGAGGGGTCTTTTTCCGCCGAACACGGGATCGGGCGGAAAAAGGTGCCATGGTTTCAAGCCACATTGCCTGACCGGCATGATCTTCTTGCAGACATCAAATCAACGCTGGATCCGGCGGGCATCCTGAATCCCGGCTGCCTGGTCAGCAAAGTTGGAGAGGACATATGAAAAGAACGGCGCAAGCCATAGGCCGTCCGGAGCCGCTCGCCACGCGTGTGGCGGAACATCTGGCGCGCGAAATTCGGTCGGGACGGATTGCACCCGAAATGCGACTGCCGACCGAGCACCACTTGTCGGAAGAACTTGGGGTCAGCCGCAATGTTGTGCGCGAAGCCATGTCCCAGCTGCGCGCCGACGGGTTGATCTATGTGCGTCAAGGTGCCGGTGCCTTTGCCTTGCGGCCAGAAGACAGCAAAGTGATCCGGCTCGATCCACTTTTGCTCGAAGAGCCCTCTGATTTGGGTCAGCTTTTTGAGCTGCGCGCGATCCTGGAAACGGATGCCGCGCGCCTCGCTGCCACGCGTATTGACCAAGATGGACTGACGACATTGCGCCGCGCGCTTGACCGGATGCGTGGCAGTGAACGCACGCGCGACGACTCGGTGCGGGCCGATCTGGAGTTTCATCGCACCATCAGCCACGCCACCGGTAATGCCTATATCGTGACCTTTGCCAACTATATCGCAGGGCAAATCCGCGAATCCATCTATCTGGCCCGCCGCAGCGCGCCGATTGATACCGTAGTTGATGAAACGATCGTCGAACACGAAGCCATCTTGGCCGCTCTTGTTGACAACAGCCCGGATGCCGCTGCGCAAGCGATGCGGCGTCATATATTGTTGTCGGGTGCCCGCGCAGGCGCGGATTTGCCTCCCCATCTCAAGGAGGAAATCGCATGAGCCTAGCTGCACTGAAACATATCACCGACATCTGCATTCTGGTCGAAGACATAGAACGTACGGTAGAGTTTTATACCAACAAGCTCGAGCTGACGCTGCGCCGTCGAGCTGAAGGGATTGCAGATTTCGAGATGCCTGGAGTCATCCTCGCCGCCTGGGAGATCGGACATATCAACGAACATACCGGCGTGCCCAACAACCCAGCGCGGTTGGGGCACAAGGCGTGCGTGGCCATCGAGCTACCGGACCCGGCAGAGGTGGACCGACTTTATGCCGAGTTGGTTGCCCGCGGGGTGCGATTCCAAGGGCCTCCCGAAGACTACAAGTGGAATGCGCGCTGCGCTTATTTCTACGACCCGGACGGGACCGTCTGGGAACTCTACGCCTGGATGGACGGGGGGCCGGGCGATTATCACGACCCCCAAAAACATGAACTAACAGGAGAGTAATATGAACAGGTTTTCGAACATGTCCCGTCGGCATTTCCTACAGGCCGGTAGCGGTGTGACCGTAGCGAGCGCGCTGGGCGGTGCGGTGTCTCTGGTTTTGCCGGACGCGGCCAGCGCGGCTGGTGCCAAAGTTGTGGTCAAATATGATTGGCTGATGTCGAATGGTCAGATCGGTGACATTGTCGCTGCCGAAATGGGTCTCTATGAAGAAGCAGGACTGGATGTGGAATTCGCGCCGGGCGGGCCAAACTCGGCCACAGTACCGCCGGTGATTTCGGGGGCGGCCACGCTGGGCCAATTCTCGGAAACTCCCCAGTTGTTCAACGCGCGCGCGGGCGGCGTGCCGGTCAAAATCCTGGCGTGTGGTTTCCGAACGGGTCCTTATGCGCTTACTTCCAAAGCTGAAAAACCGCTCCGCAACCTTGAAGATCTGCAGAATTTGCGCGTAGGTGTTCAGCCCACTGCTCGGTTCGTGATCGACGCGATTGCCGCCAAACATGGTATCCCAATCGAGAACATCACTGTCATCCCGGTTGGCTTTGACAAAGCACCTTTGGTTGCGGGCGAAGTGGATGCCATCGGCGGATGGATCACCAATACTCAAGCCCTGTCGGTCGTCGGAGATGATCGTATTGACCTGTTGCTCAGCGATCTGGGGCTGGAATCCTATGCCGATGTCTATTTTGCCACTGATGACGCGATCGAGAGCAATGCAGATCAGTTGGCCGCCTTTGTAGGCGCGACTGCCAAAGGTTGGGGCTGGGTCCATGCCAACCCGTCCGAAGCAGTCGAGGTGATGGTCGGCGCAGTTGATGGGCTCGATCTGGGATGGGAGCAAAAGACCATTGATCTGGTACTGAAACTGTCTTTTGACGATGACACGGCGCGTGATGGCTGGGGCACCTTTGATCCGGCCAGTATCGAGGCGCAACTGGCGCTTTATGAAAAGATCGGACAATATCCGAACGGACGGCCGAGCCTTGAGGATGTGCAAACAACCACCATACTGGAAATGACTGCCGACACACGTCCGAAACTTGGCGCACCAACCTGATCATGGGCACTGCGCTTGAGACCAAAGGGCTGCAGGTCGGCTATCGCAACGGGCGGTCCTGTGTGACTGTCCTGAGTGATGTCGACCTGACCGTTCCAGCCGGGGAATTTCTGACGATCCTTGGCCCGTCGGGCTGCGGCAAATCCACATTGCTGCGCGTCATTGCCAATCTCCTCGACCCGTTGGGTGGCCAGATTACCGTCCTGGGGGGTTCGCCTGAATCGATCAGGCGGGCCCGCAAAACCGGCTTTGTGTTTCAGGACGCGACGCTTTTGCCATGGCGCACCGTGTTAGAAAACATTCGCCTGCCTGCGATTGTAGGGGGGCGGCAGGCCCGCGCGCTTTCGACCCAGCGGATCACGGAGGTGCTTGCACTGATGGGGCTGAGCGGGCTGGAGGTTCGTTACCCCGCGCAGCTTTCGGGAGGGCAGCGACAACGCGTGGCCATCGCGCGCGCCTTGGTGGACGAGCCGGAAATCCTGCTGATGGATGAACCTTTTGGAGCGCTGGACGAAATCACCCGGGACCGGTTGAACGATGAATTGCTGTCCATCTGGCGCGAAACTGGCAAGACGATCCTGTTTGTGACCCACTCCATCGAAGAAGCGGTTTATTTGGGTCAGCGCATCATGGTGCTGGGGGCCAATCCGGGCCGCATCCTGAGTTTGCATGACCTGCGCCCGATCAAGTCCGAGACCAATTCCTGTCTGCGCGAAGACCCCGCCATCGTCGCCGAGATCGCGGCTCAGCGCAAACTTCTGGCCGAAGCCTCATGACCAAGACCACATCAATCCTCGCGCCCATATTCGGGGCGCTTTCCATCCTTCTCGCTTGGCAGTTCCTGCTTCCTCTGTCGGGTGTGCCTTCATATATCGCGCCGACACCAACCAAGATCCTGTCAGTCTTTGTGACCCAGGCCGATCTGATCCTGTCGAATTTTCTGCCCACCGCGACCGAGGCCCTGGCTGGATTTTTCTTTGGCAATCTGGCAGCTGTGATGTTCGCCATTCTGTTTGCCTATGCGCGCTTTGTCCGCATGGCCTATTTCCCGGTTGTGCTATTTTTCAACACGATCCCTATCCTGGCCCTATCTCCTATTATCATCCTGATTTTTGGCTTGGGCATGACGCCCAAAATCATCATTGCCGCCATCATCTGCTTCTTTCCTACACTGGTGAACATGCTGCGTGGGCTGCAATCTGCCACTGCGAACGAAGAAGAATTGTTTCGCATGTTGTCCGCCACGCGGTTCGAAACCTTCCTGCGCCTGCACCTGCCCCGATCGCTGCCGATGCTGTTTTCGTCATTGCGTATTGCGACGGCGACGGCTGTCATTGGAGCCATCGTTGGCGAATGGATTGGCGCTGACAAAGGGCTAGGTGCGTTAATCATTCAGGCCACGTTCAACTATCAATCTGACAAGCTTTACGCCGCCATCGTCGCCTCTTCGTCACTTTCGATTGCAATGTTCGCGCTTGTGGCCTTGGTTGAGAACCGGGTCATGGGCGGTTGGTCAAAGTAAACGACCGGGCCCAGGGTCAGGACCCATTGATTTCTGCGGGGTTGCGTGATTCACGGTTCGAAAAACGAGCGGTGAACAAGTCTGATCTGTTTCACCGGTTCTGTCGCAATATCCTTAGCAGGCTGAGGAGATGGCGCAGGAGGGTTGATTACCCTGCCAGCCAAGCGAGCTGCTGAAATGGGCAGAGTCCGGGCGTGAATTGATCTTTGCGGATCATGTTGACCAATTCTATGCCGGCTAGGGCAGATCGCGCGAACCCGGACAGTCCCATTTCGAGGTGACGGTGGGAAAATCAATCCCGACGGATCGTCCCAGCCGGTATCTCGGTCTTGTCCAGAGCCATGACGCCAAACCAAAGCGCCGGTTACATGAGGTGCTGAAGGATCAGGGCTGGCAAGAGAACCAGCCGGTGACCTTCATGACAGATGGGGGGGATACCGTTATCAATATGGCTTTGCACATGGCGCCAGCGTCGGAACACATCTTGGACTGGTTACACATCACCATGCGTCTCACCGTCATGCAGCAATACGTCAAAGGTCTGGCCCACCATAACAAGAAGGATGCCGAGAGGTTGGCCAGGTTGCTCCGCCAGATCAAGGGCTTCCTGTGGAATGGGAAATTGCATGATGGGCCACTGGGGGTCGAGGATATGGTCATGGACCTGAACAAGATCGAAACGGATTACGCCAGCATCAAGGCGCTTCGCAAAACAGCCGCCGAATCTGAGACATACATCGCAAACAACAAATACATGATCCCGAACTATGCCGAACGCCGCCGTGACGGCGCGCGCGTGTCCATAGGCTTCGTCGAAAGCACCGTCAATACCGTGGTCGGCAAACGCCAGCAGATGCGATGGTCAAAACAAGGCGCACACCTCATGCTTCAGACGCGAACCCGAATTCTCGATGGCACGCACCAATCCAAGTTCGAACAATGGTACCCGGGAATGAAATCTCACGAAGAAACGCAAATGGCGGCCTGATTGCCCCGCATTTTGCGGTGCTCTCCTACCCGGTCATTCAGTCCGACGCGGTTGCTGAAACGGCTGACTTCTACAAGCGTCACATTGGATTTCGCGCTGCTTTTGAGCCCGATTGGTACATTCATCTGCAAAGTGAAGCGGACGCCACTGTCAATCTCGCAGTCGTCCAATCAGATCATGAGACGATTCCGGAATCGACGCGTGGTGCGTCAACAGGTATGATCCTGAACTTCGAGGTGAAGGACGTCGATTCAGTCGATCAGGAACTTCGGTCGCACGGTGTGCCGGTGGCGAAAGCCCCAGTCAGCGAGTCGTTTGGCCAACGACACGCCATCCATCGCGATCCAAACGGGGTTTTGATCGATGTGATCACTCCCATTCCCTCATCGCCGGAGTTTCTTGCCCAATACACGGCCGATGCCACACCGGGCTGAAGTGCCATTGTGGGTTTGCAAACAACCTGAATGGAGGCGCCTATGAAACATTAGTGTGGCGCATGTTCGGTTCGAGGAACATCGAAGTGCAGGCGCGTTGCAATTAGTACCCCGCTCACAATGAGTACGGCACCGACGCCTTGATAAACATGAACATCAGCCCCCAAGAAGGCGATTGCCTCGACCGCTACGAAGAGCGGAACGAGATAGGAAAACAATGAAGCAGAGGAGGCCCCAATTTCACTGGTGCCGAAGTTTATCAAGTGAAGATAGATTGCGCCCATACCGATGCCAACAAAACAAATTGAACCCCATACCTGCCACGAATAGTCGAAGGGTTTGGGCGTGCTGGCTTCATACGCGACAAAAATCGGCGACATCAAAATGGTACCAATCACCAAAATGACAAACAAGCCTTCCTCGGGTTTCGGGTGCAAGTCCCATTTTTTGAGAAGAACCAGATAGAGCGCACGAAATGAGTTGGACGCGATCATCAACAGGAACGCCAGATGCGGCTTGAACTCAAGCACGTTCGTCGGGTCTCCTCTGAAAACAAAGACCAAAGCACCCGCCAGAGCCAGCGCAACACCCAGATACTGCACCGGCCGTAACCTCTCTCGCAGCAACACAGCGGAAAGCAATATTGTTAGCAGCGGGACGCTTGTGTAACCGGCGCCGAGATCGATCAAATCATCCGAGCGCAGCGCCAGATATACGAGCCACGGCGTGAATACCACTCCAACGATTGCAAGGATTGAAATGCGCATAATATTATTCATGAAGTATCGCAGTGGGTTGGCTCGCTTAACAAGAACGAATGGAAATACGCAAATCGCGGCGATGAAGCTGCGCCAGAAAGCCAGGACTAACGGAGGAACTTCATTGACTGCGAGGTTGCCAAACAAGAAGTTTCCAGCGCTGATGAGCATCGCCATCAAAAGCGCGACATACGCCAATCCGAGCTTTTCCTTACCCATAGGGAAAGGAATACACGAGCTGTCCAAAAAGCATAGCTCCAAGCGACGCATAACGGAGATAACGAAACGATTTTCGCCTGCTTGCCAATGCCGCCCGCTCGCTTGCTACTTCTGACAGCGTCATTGTCGAAAGGTCTACTAGAGGATTCCTCGCACTTTCAGTGCCCGCCAAGTGTCGTCCAATATTTGCACGCTGGCCCTCGTAACTTGCTTATTGGCGTGACAGGCTCGTCTGGGCCTTCAATGACGGCGACGGTCTTGCCGCACGACATAGGGGGGCGTTGGAATGGAGAATCCAGAGGAGGAAACGGCGGCACAATCCCCCCGCATTCTGATGGTTGACAATGACCTCGACCTAGCGCAGAGCGTCTGCGACTTTCTGATTAAGCGCGGATATCGCCTGGACCATGCGCCAAGTGTAACGGCCGCGCGACAGGTGATGGCCGAGATCGACTTTGATCTCTTTCTACTGGATCTCATCATGCCGGGTATTAGCGGCAAGGTGCTCTGCCGTGAGATCGCATCGCGCTTGGATGCCGGGATCATCATGGTGAGTTCCATCCAGGATGATGCCGAACGTATCGCCCTACCGGAGCTGGGTGACGACGAATATATCGTCAATCCTTTCAACCAGTTGGAGCTTCTGGCGCGTATTCGGGCCCTCTTACGCCGGCAGCTTAGCGGGCAAGCGACAAAGACCCGGCTGACCCGGTTCGGGGTCTGGGAAATGGTCGAGAACGAGCGACACCTGAAGCACGAAGACGGGCGCATAATCTCACTTACCTCCAACGAGTCTCAGGTCCTGCTGTTTTTCACTGAAAACCCTGATGTTCTTTGCACGTGCGAGAATCTACTGGCCGTGGACCGGGTGCGCCAGCATGGAGGGGCCGGAGACCGCAGCGTCGACGCACTGATCAAACGACTGCGGGCCAAAATTGAGCCGGATCCCGACAACCCTACACATATCCAGACGGTCTGGGGAAAGGGCTACATCTTTCACGCCGGTTGAGGCACGGGCTCCGATGGTAGAATGATACTGGCCCGCAATCCTCCGCCGGGGCGGTTGGCAAGGCGCACCTCGCCACCTTGATCGACAATGATCGCCCTTACGATCGCAAGGCCAAGCCCGCTGCCTGGACCCGAGGCCCCCAATCGCTGGAAAGGCTCAAAAGCCGCATCAAGCTGTTCAGGTGGGATACCGGGCCCGTCGTCATCGACATGAATCACGGCGGCCCCTCAGTTGCCAACAGCGTGACATGGACACTTCCCCCATATTTCACTGCATTCTCGGTCAGATTACGAAGCGCTCGGGTCAGCGCGTTGTGGCGTGCCCTCACAACTGGATGCGCCCGGATATCCAGGGTGGCATCATGGCCTGCGTCCTTCTGCTCATCGATTAGCATCTCGGCCAGCGAAGAAAGGTCGACCCTTGTCATCTCGCCATCGCTGCGCGTCTCGCGGGTGAAGCTTGTGACCGATTCCACGATCTGCGCCACACTCTCGAACCGCTGTTCAAGCTGGACCTGTAGCGCTTCCGGCGCTGCATTCTCAATGGAATCTCGCAGCCGCGCCAATGGACCTTTTAGGTCGTGACCAAGGCTTCGGAGCAGTGCGGTCTTATAGTCAAGCGCCTGATTGATCCGCGCCTGCATACGGTTGAAGGCGATGATCGTTTCGCGAATGTCTACACTGCCCTTTGCCTCCATGACGCCAGTTTCTTCGCCGCGACCCAGGCGTTCGGCATTCAGGGCCAGTCTGGTCAAGGGCTGCATCACCCGTCCGATCATGAGCCCAAGAAGGCCGATCAAAACAAGACTTACCAGACTGTCAACCGAACGGGCCAGAAGGACGGGCCAAAAGTTCTCGGGCATAAGAAGGAGATAACAGTTTATCCACTGGGCCTCACCCTTCAGCCGAACCGAATAGACACCGACAACGGGCTTGGCCGGCGTGCTGCTGGCGGCGCTCGGCTGCACCCCGCCCAGACCGGTCGATCGTGCGAAGGCTTGGAGTTTCGGATCGCTTGCGGTGACGACGCGGGCAGCAACCGAAAGCTCGGCGATGGCAAAGCCTTGTGCCTCCAACCGCGCCTTGAACCATTGGGCAAGCGCGGGGTGCCGCGTTCCGCCTGGCACCAATGCGGCGGCATCATCGGTTCCGACCGAGACATTCCGCTCGGGGTTTCCGAAGCCCTTCGCTGCGTGAGCGCGACTGTCAGGTGCGACCGGCGCAAGGACCGAAACAACCTCATTGAGAAACCCATCCCCCCGATTGCGAAGCTCGTCAACACGCACCTGGCGGACATGTGCCACATCCAGCGCAACACACAGGATTTCCAGCAAAATGAGACTGCCCAGAACGACGATCGTAACCTGCGCGCGTAATGTCAGCTTAGATGGCCGAAGCATTGCAGCCCCTCTCTTTCAAAACACAGCGACATTGCGACCTACCCATGGAGAGTGGGGTTCGGTCAAATTGGAAAAGGTTACCGCCCTAGGTTTGCATCGCTGTTGCTGCATGTACCTGGCTCATCTCGTAGCATGATCGACGGTCTCGTGGGGAGGGACTTGCAGGATACCACCCGATATGGAATGGAGACGAACAACGTCTTCTGACGTCGGCACAGGGTGCTAAAATCCGGCACCTTCCAGTCAAGGCCAGCCAGCCGCAACAGGCTCTCGACGAATCCTGTTGTCTGGCGAAGAGTCAGGCCGAATAACACTTTATCGTCAGGCAAACTTGGATTGCGGCATTGCTGAACTCAGGCTGACGTCCCCGTTTGCCCGTCGCAGGCGGGTGCCAGACCATCTCGCGATAAAACCAAATCGATAGCGAACCGCGCTGCATCCGTGGTGTGTTCTACGAAGGCTGGTTCCTGGTCTTGTACTTCGTAACGGATCAACTGCTCATGACGCCCAGCTATCATGCTGGATTCATACAGTGAATCCCTCGCCGAATTTGTGCAACAAAGCCGCGCTGAACCACCCGTGAAACCCTGCCTTGGCACACGCTATTTAATAGTTTTTTGTCACACTTTGTAACACCTTAAGGCACTTATTTTGTTTGAGATAATTACCTCCAACTCCCATCTCATTCATACACCCGACGCTAAGTCGGATCTGACAAATCGGTCAGTTTTATTGTCTTGGGAAGGAGACCTAAAATGACAAATTATGAGAAGTTACAACCTCGCGCGGAACGAGATGCACCGATCGCTCCAAATCCTGAAAGCGACGTTTACATCGCAATTCAACCGGTCCAATCTGGCCCGATGATGATCCATGACGATGTCGACGTTACCACAGCGCAGCCAGTTCACCCCGGACCGATGCAAGTCAAGGATGACGTGGACGAGACTGCTGATCCTTCGGTCCAGACCAGCTCGACACAGATGGACGCCGATGTTGATGTGGCGGCAGTGCATCCGGTGCAACCAAGCGCGTTGCTGGGTGATGTGGATTCTGATGTTACCCCCGTGCAACCCATCGAACTCGAACCAACACTGGTAATGGACACTGCCGACGCGAACCCCGTTCAGCTGGTCGATCCGGACTCAATATTGGTCGAACAAGTTGCCGAATTGTCCCCAGTGCAACCGATCCAGACCGATCCGGTGGTCGCTGAAGCAAGTAGCGCTCCGATCGCAATCCACGAAGTGACCTACGCCTCTGAAAACACAAGTGCCTTGACAACAAATGATTGGTTGGAGGGGTTTGGATCCTTTGTTCTGGAGGGCACGTTGCTGCAAACAACGAAATGGCACTACGCCGCCGGCGGGTTCTACGACAAGATGAGCATCATTTCCGATGGTCTTCTGGTAACTGATGCCAACCAATTGGTCATCAATGTCGAAGACGAAGGGCACACTGTGCACTACACCGAGTGGCATAAGGGTATCTACGGCCACCACACCGAACACCACTATTACACGGCTATCGACGCAAGCAATGCCAGCGGATACGTCACTTATCAGGGCATGACCAAGAACCATTGGACTGGCGAGACCTCCCTAACCGGCAAATTTTACAATTTCGCGAATGTCTTCAAAGGCGGCGACTATGGCAACTCGATTACCGGTGGCTTTTACGACGATACGCTGATTGGTGGTGCAGGTGATGATACCTTCTATTCGACAGGTGGCGACAACACATGGACCGGAGAGGGTGGCGACAACACGTTTGTCCTGACTGGCGGATCCTCGACCATTACCGATTTTACATTCGGAAGCGACACTATTGTCATCCACAAGGAAGCTTATGTCGATGGAAGCGTAAATCTCCGGGACAATCTGAACTGGGTGGAAGGCGACGAAGCCTGGACGCTCTACGACACCACCGGGTCGAGTGCACAAATCCTTGTCGTTCTTGAAAAGGGTGACGGATTCAACGGACCAGTGGACGTCGATCTCTACGGACCGAATGGCACGATCGATACTGTCATGCCCGGTACCTCAACCCAAATCGGTCTCAGCGTAGACCAGTTTGTGTAATCACCAATTGATAGCTGATGTATCTGGCGGCGGTTATGCTGCCGCCGGAATACCTGACCCGTCAATCCAATGGCAATGGCGCGCCCGTTGTTCGCGATTGACCTGCCGCCCGATGGTCCCTCGCTCATGACGAGAGACTGCGGGTTTGTGCAATGCTTCCCAACCTTGGACCACAGAAACGGCCGGGTGATCTGGTCGTAGCAGAGAGAAATTCCGCCACTTCGCACCAGCAGAGAATGTTCGGAAGGCGGGCGGCAACCGCAGCATCCGAACCAGCCTATCGACGGCGGCTTTGGGCCGTCCGCTGTTCCCGAAACAACAAAGATGCCCAACAGCTCAACCGTTATATTCTGACACCATGACAGGATTCAGCGCATCGCTATCGCATGAAGAATTGATTGGACAAAACACCGGGCAGTCGTTGCAATTGAGCCCATTGAAACCTGGGAGGACGCTATGAACCGTATGACCGCAAAAGACTTTGATCAGGAACTTTTGGATCTCTACGATTTCTACGCGCACGGTAAGATCACGAAACGCGAGTTTCTTGATAAAGCGGGCAAGTTTGCCGTGGGCGGCGTTACGGCGATGGCACTGCTGAACATGCTCAGTCCGAACTACGCGATGGCGCAGCAAGTTTCGTTCAACGATCCAGATATTCATGCCGATTACATCATGTATCCGTCGCCGAACGGGACAGGAGATGTTCGTGGGTACCTCGTACGCCCTTCAAATGCTGAAGGCCGTTTGCCTGCGGTTTTGGTTATCCATGAAAATCGGGGGCTGAATCCGTATATCGAGGACGTAGCTCGACGCTTGGCCAAAGCTGGGTTCATGGCCCTCGCACCTGACGGGCTTACCTCGGTCGGCGGATATCCCGGCAACGATGCGGATGGCCGTGAATTGCAGCGGACGGTCGATCGTACTGAGCTCATGAACGACTTCTTCGCTGGATTCGAGCACTTGCTGAACCGCAGTGACAGCACTGGCAAAGTGGGTGCGGTCGGATTCTGCTATGGCGGTGGCGTTGTGGGCGCGATCTCGGTTGCCTATCCAGAGCTTGCCGCTGGCGTTCCATTTTATGGCCGTCAACCGGCATCAGCGGATGTGCCCAAGATCCAAGCGCCACTATTGGTGCAAATGGGCGAGCTGGATGAGCGCATCAACGCGGGTTGGCCGGATTTTGAAGCTGCACTCAAGGCGAATGACAAGACCTATGAGGCTTACATTTATCCAGGAGCCAATCACGGGTTCCACAATGATAGCACGCCCAGATATGACGAAGCGCAAGCTGCCCTTGCGTGGGAGCGTACTTTGGGATGGTTCAACGCTTATCTGACGTAGGTAGCGTTGAGGTGGTCCAGGTGAGGTGTTGGCTTGGAGCAAGTGCGTTTCTTGCGCTCGCAGGGAATTTCGCTCTTGCTCTGGATGTTGAACTTGTGCTGGTTCTCTTGGCGGATGCTTCGGTTTCGATCAGCGAAACTGAGATTGCATTCCAAAGTGAAGGCTATGCTCGAGCTATCACTGATCCCCGTGTTCTGTCGGCGATAGCAAACTCTGCCTATGGGGCCTTACCCGTCTGACTTGGTTGCAATCCGAGCCGAAGAACCGGGTTGTACCTCTGCCCAAGCAATTTTGGATTGCGCTCCAAGCGCTGTGATACAAGCGGCGCTATACAAAATTCTGCGTCGTGGAAACTCATTTCGATCCATTAACAATCAATAAATTGAATGGTATAATTTACAACTGACGAAAGGTGGGATCTTTTCAGAATAACTTGACGTCGCCGATTGCCTGCGGATTAAGCGCTGCGAACAGCGGCACGTGCCAATGCGGCGATCAGGTCGGTCCGCGTGACGATCCCGACGATGCGATCGTATTCGAGGACAGGGACGGCGTCGACATCCTCAACCGCCATCATCGGAAGCAGCACCCCGAGGGGTGAATTTGTTGTCACGCGCGGGCCTGCCACCTCCATGATGTCACCCGCTGTCACAGGCATCTCCCTTTTGCGATCCAATAAACGACTGAGTGTCGACAAATATCCGCGCTTCAACCTGATCGCGTCTTCACGGGCCTGCCTGATCAGATGCATCTGAAAAATGACACCCAGAAACTTTTCGTCGTTCCCGATGACAGGAAGCGAGGTGAACCTGTGCCTTTTGAACAGGTCGGCAACCTCTCCGAGCGCCGTCTCGGGACCCACCGTGATTAGGCTGGAGGACATGACATCTTTTGCCGTCAAAGGGGCGGTCACGTGTGTTGCCGCCTGCAGTTCCGCCGCGCTGATCAGGCGTGCCAGATCCTCGACCCCCAGATTGAAGGAGTGTTGGTAGCGCTCCAGAATACCTGCAAGTTCTTCTTCGGACAGGCCAAGGCGCTCTGAGGGGTTCTTGTCTTCCGATTGATTATTGTTCGGATCGTCGAATTGCCGGAATGGATAGCGACGTCCCGTGATCCGGGCATAGACCGTCGCAAGGATGACAAGGATACAGGTTCCGACCGCAATTGGTGCAAGCGCGAACCAGAACCCCAATTGCGCGATGGCCTCGGGATTCAATGCGGCCGTCATGGCGACGGCTCCTGCTGGCGGATGAAGCGCCCGGCACAGGATTGTTGCGGTAATGGCAAGCCCAACTGCAAGCGCAACGCGTAGCGCCGGGTCTGCGACTGTCATGCAAACAGCCACGCCGACAAGGGCCGCCACCGTATTTCCGACAACGGCGGACCAAGGCTGCGCGAGCGGGCTATTTGGGACAGCAAAGAGCAAGACAGAGGTCGCTCCGAAAGGTGCTACAAGATAAAGACCCAAATCCAGATCGGCACCCGGAGACAGAAGGAAAAGTCCCGTCAGCCCAAGACCGACAAGAGCGCCCAGACCCGCACGAGCCGCTTCAATCGGTGAAACGCGGGAAACAGCCGGCCCGAGAGATCTGAGAATATACACGGCGCAGGCCCCATCCTTCTTCTTCTGCGCAAAGTTTCAGCAGAATGCAAAAAGTTCAACCGCAGGGTTTCAGAGAGAATGCCGACCAACGGCTTTGCCACTTTATTAGATGGGCGACATGGGAATTGGAAGCTGCTTGAAAGTGGGCAAATTTTTCAACACATCAGCCTGCTCTTTTGCACATCAAGGCTAAAGCAGATGGTCTGGCCCTTGGCGACCAAAGCTCCAGTCGTTTTCTACCCAGCCTTTCTAACGGTCTGCCACGCACGGCGCACGACACAGGACGGATGTGAAAAGTGCAACTGCAAAAGCTGGTCTCCCGCTCAGACACAAGCTTGAAGCATGTTTGTCGGCGGATTTAAGCCCTTTTTGTCAACGTCAATTGAGGCCTGCTCAATCGGGTTGTCTTCTCTGTTTTAGCTGGACAAACGAGGGTAGGCCGCTTTCGGGCTTTGCGAGAGGATACTTTTTGCTGCGTCACCCATGGCGTCCATGGCGATCTCGTGCCACGATTTGTAGTCCGAGGCGAGGTTCAGAACCGGCCAGTCGCTGCCGAACAGCAGCCTCTCTGGGACGAAAATGCCAAGAATGTGGGCAATGTAAGGCTCAAGGCTGCTTGGCTTCCAATCGGTCGAGGCTTCGGTCACAATGCCCGACAGTTTACAAAACACCTGCGTGTTTTCGGCAATATCAGCCATATCCTGCGCCCAGCCCTCATAGGCCCCATTGCGGATTTCGGGCTTGGCGCAATGGTCAATGACGACTCGCAAATCGGGGTATTTTGCCAGAAACGCCTTGAGATGGTGCAGATGGCGGGGCAATACCAGAGCATCGAATGTCAGATCATTTTCGACCATGGCAGCGATAGCCGGGCGCAGATCATCGTGCAGCATCCACGTGTCATCGGGAATGTCCTGTATCATCGGGCGCAGTCCAAGAAGCTTTGGATGGGCCGCCAATCGCGCGATCGAGGCTGGTGCCGTTTCGGCGGCAAGGTCCACCCACCCGACAACCCCTCGTATCCAGTCATGCGTGTCTGCAAGGGACAGCAGGTATTCAGTCTCGGCCTCGGTATCGGCGGCCTGAACTACGATGGTTCCACTGATACCCGCCTCGTCCAGCAAAGGTTTCAGATCCTCGGGCAGAAAATCGCGATATAGCGTTTCAAGCTCGGATGTCAGCCAGCCATAATCGCCTCGATCGAGCTTCCAGAAATGCTGATGCGTGTCGATGACCATGCTAAAACCTCTGATCATGTTTTTTGTTAAGCCGCCTTAAGTGTCTCTGAATTCCGGTGTGGATCCACCGTGAAGCGACGTCAGTTCCCGAGCCAGTTCCCGGTGCATATTCACGATTTCGTCCAGAGAGGGGACTTTCAGATCGTCGACACGTTCCAGATAGGGGCAGCTCAGCACCGCTGCGGCCCTGCCGCCCGGGCCGAAAATCGGGAACGCCACATTGGTTACACCGATCGCAGTTGCAGACGGCATTTTTTCATAGCCCAAGCGTCGGATGCGGGCGATATGCTCCATGAACTCGCTACGGTCCAGCGGGGGTTCACCTACCGCAAGGCGGTGCTGCTCGATCAGGTCCTCGACTTCTTCATTTGAACGGAAGGCCGCCAGCACCCGGCCAGAGCCTGTATTCCCCAGCCCCACGACGGTTCCGGTTTTCAGCGCAAGGCCCCAATTGCCCGGAGACTCCGCTGAGGCCACGATCACGATATCACCGTTGCTTTCCATTCCCATATGGCAGGATTGCCAAGTCTTTCGTGTTATCGCGCGCATCCGGGGCAGGGCACTTTCGATAACCCGTCCAATCGGCGGGTGTCGCTGCGAAATGGCGAACATCTTCAGGCCAAGTGAATATCGATCGCCTGACAGGGACCGGATGACATACCCGCGCCGTACCAGTGTCGAGAGCATCCGGTAAATTTCAGACGGCGACCGTTCCAGCGCCTTTGCGACCTCTCCCTGGGTCAGTCCCTCACCGTGGTCGGCCAAAAGCTCGATAATATCCAGGCCTTTTTCCAGCGCGGGTGCGCGGTATTTGTCGGTGATGTCGTCCATACAGTGCCCTGTCGCGCAATATTCCTGATTGATTTTCAGTCATCGGGAAGACTAAGTCAACATTGATTTATAGGTGAATAAATGTTTTAAATACGAACAAACAACAAGCATCGCTTGATTGCATCAGGGAGGACATGATGAAAAAATCCAGCATTTTAAGGGGTTTGATGGTCGGAACAGCGATAGTCGCGGCCGTCGAATCGGCAAGCGCGTCGGATTGGGGAAACTTTGATGGCGTGACCATCGAGGCGAAACTGATCGGCGGTCAGCAATACGAAGGTCTCTATGGCCGTATTGCCGAATGGGAAGCTGCGACCGGTGCCAAGGTCGACATCATTTCGAAGAAAAGCCACTTCGAGATCGACAAGGAAATCAAGTCGGACATGGCCGCTGGGACCACCAGCTGGTGCGTGGGTTCAAACCACTCTTCCTTTGCGCCCCAGTACGAAGGGCTCTACGTTGATCTGAACGAGCTGGTTCCTGCGGAAACCATTGCCGAATTCGTTCCGGGCAACATTGGCGCCTCGACGGTCGATGGCCAGCTTCTGATGCTGCCGCGCGCGCAGTTTGACGTTTCAGTGCTTTATTACCTGAAGTCGAATTATGAAGACGCCGACAAGGCCGCCGCGTTCAAGGAAAAATACGGCTATGATCTTGCTGTTCCCGAGACGTGGGAGCAGGTCAAAGATCAGGCGATCTTTTTTGCCGACCCTCCGAATTTCTACGGCACTCAGTATGCAGGCAAGGACGAGGCCATCGTAGGTCGGTTCTATGAGATGGTTGTCGCCGAGGGCGGCAACTATCTGGACGAAAACAAGAAACCAATCTTCAATTCCGAGGCAGGTCAGCGCGCGCTGCAGTGGTTCGTGGACCTGTACGAGGCCAAAGCGGTTCCCGCTGGCACGACGTCCTATGTGTGGGACGATTTGGGGCAGGGCTTTGCCAGCGGTACCGTGGCGTTGAACCTGGACTGGCCGGGCTGGGCCGGGTTCTTCAACGATCCGGAATCGTCCAAGGCTGCTGGCAATGTCGGCGTTGCGGTTCA
Source organism: Ruegeria sp. BHSA118 (assembly GCF_059613405.1). Lineage (NCBI taxonomy): Bacteria > Pseudomonadati > Pseudomonadota > Alphaproteobacteria > Rhodobacterales > Roseobacteraceae > Ruegeria > Ruegeria sp. BHSA118. The sequence continues at coordinate 56,348 of NZ_JBXWSM010000015.1, read as the reverse complement.
ACCCATGGGTTCGGCGACGCGGACCGGCTGGTCCGGGCATCACGGGTTCTCGGTCACAAGCGACTGTGCAAACAAAGACGCCGCAGTATCGCTTGTTCAGTTCCTGACCAGCGAGGAAAGCCAGTTGGCCGAAAGCGCTGGTGGCTCCCTGCCGACACGGACAGCCGTTTGGGAGGCCAACGTCGCTGCGGCGCAATCTGGTGATGACGCATTCCGCGCCGAAGCTCTGGCCGCGTTTGCCGAAGGTGCGAAATACGCCTTTGCGGTGCCGCCGATCCCGGAATGGGGCGAGACCACAAACCTGGTCTTTCCGGAGCTGCAGGCCGCCATCGTTGGCGACAAGACTGTGCAGCAGGCGCTGGACGATGCCGCGGCTGCGGTGGACGAACTGATGCGGGAATCTGGTTACTACTAAACCCGGACCCGCAAGTATCCGCGGCGGGTGTTCCGCCGCGGGTGAACCCTCAAGACCCCAAAAAGGTGCACTATGACCCGCCGCCGCTTGCCCGAGTGGTTAGTCCTTCTGTTGCCTGCGATCATCGTGATTGCCGCAGTTGTTCTGATCCCTCTCATTTTCTCACTCTATTCCAGCTTCACGCCATACAAGCTGACGCGGCCTTCGACGCTGTGGAAATGGGTGGGGTTCTTCAACTATGAAAAAATCCTGACCGATGCGAAATTTTGGGCGGCGTTCGGGCGCACAGTGCTTTTTCTGACCATCGTTCTGAATCTGGAACTGCTTTTGGGACTGGGCATTGCGCTGATGATGAACAAGGTCACATGGGGTCAGCGCACACTGCGCACGATCCTGATGTTCCCGATGATGTTCTCGCCCATCCTTGTGGGCTTTCAGTTCAAATTCATCTTCAACGATAATATCGGGCTGGTGAACAACGTGCTGCAATCGGTGGGCTTTCAGAATGCCTCGCTGCCGTGGCTGGTGGACGGCAACCTGGCGATGTTCTCGATCATGTTCGCGGAAATCTGGATGAGCACATCCGTCTTCGCCATTCTGATCCTGGCCGGTCTGTTCGCCATGCCCCGCGATCCGCTGGAGGCCGCCAAGGTTGATGGCTGCACTGCCTGGCAGACCTTCCGCCACATCACTCTGCCGTTCCTGATGCCATTCATCTTTATTGCCATGACCATCCGCTCGCTGGACGTCGCACGGGCCTATGACATCGTGCAGATCATGACCGGCGGCGGCCCTGCCCGTCGCACGGAACTGCTGTGGACGTTGATGAGCCGCACCGGCTATGTCGATGCCCGCATGGGGCTGGCGAACGCGATGGGTTATATCTCGATCCTGCTGTCGATCCTCTTCACCATCTATTTCTTCCGCAAGCTCAGCGCCGCACGTGCCGAGCTGGGAATGGCGGGGTAGGGCCAATGGACCGCAATCTTGCACATCGCAATCGCCGCCGCGCCCTGAAAACCGCGCATTTCATCGGGCTGTTCCTGATTATGTCGATCATCTGCATTCCCGGGCTCTGGATTGTTCTCAACTCGTTCCGCCCAACGGTCGAGATCATGGCCAAACCGCCGGTCTGGACCCCCAGCTTTACGCTGGACCACTACCGCGCCATGTTCGGCGGCGCGGGCGAGGGCGGTGTGCCAGTGTTCAGCTATTTCCGCAACTCGCTGATCGTTTCGGTCGTCTCGACCCTCATCGCGATCCTGATCGGCATGTCGGGCGGTTATGCCTTTGCCCGCTACCGCTTCAAAGGCAAATCGGGCTATTTTGTCGGGCTGATGCTGTTCCGCGCGGTTCCCGGTGTGGCGTTGTCGCTGCCCTTGTTCATCGTGTTTGCCCGGGTCGGCATCATCGACACCCATATCGGCCTGATCCTGGCCTATGTGGCGATGAACGTGCCGTTCACCATCTGGTTGACCGACGGGTTCTTCCGCCAGATCCCGAAAGAGCTGCACGAAGCGGCAGAAATTGACGGCTGCACCCGCTGGCAGGCATTCTGGAGGGTGGAATTTCCGGTGGCGCGCTCGGGCGTTGCCTCGGCGGCGATCTTTGCCTTCCTCACCTCGTGGAACGAATTCGCGCTGGCCTCGCAGCTGACCCGCTCGGTCGGGTCCAAGACGATGCCTGTGGGTCTTTTGGATTTTACCGCCGAATTTACCATCAACTGGGGGGGAATGTGCGCGCTTGCGGTTCTCATGATCGTGCCCGCGCTGGTCCTGACCTTCATCGTCCAGAAACACCTGATTGCCGGCCTGACCTTCGGCGGCGTCAAAGGATAAGAAAATGACCGAAGTTACCCTTTCCAATGTCGTCAAGAAATATGGCAAGCATCAGGCTGTGCACGGCATCGACCTGGGCATCCATGACGGAGAGTTCGTCGTGCTGGTCGGCCCTTCGGGCTGCGGCAAGTCGACGACGCTGCGGATGATTGCCGGACTCGAAGAAATCTCCGGCGGTGAGATCGCCATCGGCGGCCGTGTCGTCAATGACCTGCCCCCGCGCGAACGTAACATCTCGATGGTGTTTCAGAACTATGCTCTGTATCCGCATATGACCGTGCGCGAAAATCTGGGCTTTTCCCTGAAGATCGCCAAGCGCCCCGAGGATGAGATCGCCAATTCCGTGGCCGAGGCGGCGGGCATTCTGGGACTGGACGAGTTGATGGAGCGCAAGCCCGCCGAACTGTCGGGCGGTCAGCGCCAGCGCGTCGCAATGGGCCGCGCCATCGTGCGGCACCCGGACGTGTTCCTGTTTGACGAACCGCTGTCGAACCTCGACGCCAAGCTGCGCACCCAGATGCGGGTCGAGATCAAGAAGCTGCACCAGAAGGTCGGCAACACCATCATCTACGTGACCCACGATCAGGTCGAGGCGATGACGCTGGCGGATCGAATCGTTCTGATGCGCGACGGCCATATTGTGCAGGTCGGCACTCCTCTGGACCTGTTCAACACGCCGGTAGATACCTTCGTGGCGACCTTCATCGGCTCGCCACCGATGAACCTTGTCGATGGAGAGGTCTCCGGTGGCACCCTTCGTCTGAATGGCGGTATCGAGCTGCCCGTTCCCGCATCCGCGCGGTCGCTTGTTCGCGACGGCCAAAAGGTGCGGTTCGGTTTTCGCGCCGACAACCTGATGCCAGTAGGCCATTCGGTCGAGGAAGAAGGTGAGACCACAGAGCTGGACCTGTCCGTCACGCTGACCGAACCGCTTGGCACCGAGACGCTGCTGTTCGCCGAACTGGCCGGGGTCGAGGTTCAGGCCAAGATGTTCAACCCGCGCCCCGTCGCTCCGGGCGAGGCGATGAAGTTCCGCCTGATGCTGGACAAGACCCATGTCTTTGACGCGGCATCGGGCAAGGCGATCCGGGGGTAAGCATGGCGACAATCACTCATATTGAACTGCGCATGATCGATCTGGTGCCCAAGGTGAAACGGGTCGACGCCATTCAGACCTTTGTCAGTCAGGAAACGCCGATCCTTACCGTCTATGACAGCGACGGCGTCAGTGGTACGGGCTATTCCTATACCATTGGCACCGGTGGCCCATCTGTCATGGCGCTGCTGGAACACACGCTGGCCCCGACGCTGATCGGGCGCGACCCGGACCGGATCGAAGGCATCTGGCGCGACCTGCTGTTTGCCACTCACGCGACAGCGGTGGGCGCAATCACCTCGCTGGCGCTGGCCGCCATCGACACCGCGCTTTGGGATCTGCGTTGCCGCAAGCAGGGTCTGCCGCTTTGGAAAGCCGCCGGGGGATCGCGCGAAAAAGTGCCGCTTTATTCCACCGAGGGCGGCTGGTTGCATCTGGAAACGCAGGCGCTGGTCGATGACGCGCTGGCGATGCAGGCGCAGGGCTTTCGCGGTTCAAAAATCAAGATCGGCCGCGATCACCTGAGCGAAGATGACGCGCGTCTGGGGGCGGTCCGGTCTGCCCTGGGTGGCGGGTACGAGATTTTGACCGATGGCAATCAGGGCTTTACGCTGTCCGAAGCGATCCGCCGGGCGCGTGTTCTCGAGGAGCACGGGATAGGCTGGTTCGAAGAACCGCTGCCCGCCGATGATGTGGCAGGCCATGTGCAACTAGCGCAACACACCAGCGTGCCGATTGCGGTGGGCGAAAGTATGTATTCTCTGAGCCAGTTCAAGGATTACCTGCAATTGGGCGCGGCCTCGATCGTGCAGGTGGATGTGGCCCGGATTGGTGGCATCACCCCGTGGCTGAAGGTGGCGCACATGGCCGAGGCGTTCAACGTCATGGTTTGCCCGCATTTCCTGATGGAACTGCACCTGCCGCTGGTTTGCGCTATCCCTAACGCGAAATGGCTGGAATACATCCCGCAATTGGACACCGTGACCAACGGCCCGATCCGGATTGAGGACGGTCACGCCATCCCCTCTGATGAACCCGGTTTGGGTATCGATTGGGATTGGGATGCGATTTCGCGGCTTTCCGAGGTCAAAACCGTCAAGGATGGTGCATGATGCAGCGCATGGGCATGGTAATCGGGGTCAAACCCGACATGATCGAAGAATATAAACGCCTGCACGCCGCCGTCTGGCCTCAGGTTCTGACGCAGATCAGAAACAGCAACATTCGCAACTATACCATCTTCCTGCGCGAGCCGGAAAACCTGCTGTTCGGGTACTGGGAATACCATGGCGAGGATTTCGCGGCGGATATGGCTAAGATGGCCAAAGACCCGGTGACGCGGGAATGGTGGACCCATACCGACCCCTGCCAGTCGCCTCTGGCCAGCCGCGCCGAGGGCGAGCAATGGTCGATAATGCAAGAAGTATTTCACACGGAATAAAAGCTATGACAGAAGCAACGGGCCGTCTGGCCGGAAAAAAGACACTTATCACCGCCGCAGGGCAAGGTATCGGGCGGGCAACTGCCGAGCTGTTCGCCGCTGAAGGGGCTGAGGTCATCGCCAGCGACATTAACGAGGATGCGCTGGCGGAACTGGATAACATCCCGCGTGTCACTGCGCTGAAGCTGGATGTGACCGATGGCGCTGCGGTCGAGGCCGCCGTTGCGGATATCGGCCCGCTGGACGTTTTGTTCAACTGCGCGGGCTATGTGGCAAATGGTACTATTCTGGAATGTGACGAAAAGGACTGGGATTTCAGCTTTGATCTGAACGTCAAGGCGATGTACCGGCTGATCCGTCTGACCCTGCCGGAAATGCTGGACAACGGTGGCGGATCGATCATCAACATGTCCTCGGTCGCATCCTCAATCAAGGGTGTGCCGAACCGGTTTGCCTATTGCGCGTCCAAGGCGGCGGTGATCGGCATGACCAAAGCGGTGGCCGCCGACTATGTCACCCGCGGCATCCGCTGCAATGCGATCTGCCCGGGCACTGTCGATAGCCCGTCGATGCACGGACGGCTGCGCGCCACCGGCAACTATGAACAGGCACTGAAGGACTTCATCGCACGCCAGCCGATGGGCCGCATCGGAACCGCCGAGGAAATCGCGGCGCTTGCGCTGTACCTCGCCAGCGATGACAGCGCCTTTACCACAGGACAGAACCACGCCATCGACGGCGGCTGGTCTATTTGATTTGCAGGAGAATTGAGAGATGAAACTGTTGCGCTTTGGCCCGGTCGGGTCCGAAAAACCGGGATTGCTGGATGCCGAAGGGAACATCCGCGACCTGTCGGGTGTTATTGATGATGTTTCGGGCGACACTCTAAGCGACGCCGCGCTGGACAAGTTGCGTGGCATCGACCCCGTCTCATTGCCGTTGGTCGATGGCGACCCGCGTATTGGCGCCTGCGTGGGCCAGGTCGGTAAGTTCATCTGTATCGGCTTGAACTATGCTGACCACGCAGCCGAAAGCGGCATGGAACTGCCGCAGGAGCCGGTGATTTTTTTCAAGGCTACTTCGGCGATCTGCGGACCGAATGATGACACTGAAATCCCGCGCGGCTCGGTCAAGACCGATTGGGAGGTCGAGTTGGGCGTGGTGATCGGCAAGCATACCAAATATGTCAGCGTCGAAGAGGCGCTGGACCATGTGGCGGGCTATTGCGTCATCAATGACCTGTCGGAACGCGATTTCCAGCTGCACCGCTCGGGCCAATGGGTCAAGGGCAAGTCGGCGGACACGTTCGGCCCGATCGGCCCCTGGTTGGTGACACGGGACGAGGTTGTCGACCCGCAGAACCTGCCCATGTACCTAGAGGTCAACGGCCACCGCTATCAGGACGGCTCGACCCGGACCATGCATTTCGACGTGGCAACCGTTATCTCACACCTGTCGCAATTCATGTCGCTGCAGCCCGGCGATTTAATCTCGACCGGTACGCCTCCGGGTGTCGGTATGGGGCAGAACCCTCAGACCTATCTGAAGCCTGGCGACGTTGTTGAACTTGGCATCGAAGGGCTGGGTGTTCAACGTCAGAACGTGGTGGCGGGCTGATGGTTACCATTACCGACCTGAAAACCTTCGACCTGCGGTTCCCGACCTCAGACTCGCTGGACGGGTCAGACGCAATGAACCCCGACCCGGATTATTCCGCCGCTTATGTGGTGCTGGAAACCGATGGCGCGCACCAGGGCCATGGCCTGACCTTCACCATCGGGCGAGGGAATGAGATTTGCATTACCGCTATCGAGGCGATACGGCACCTGCTGGTCGGTCTCAACCTCGATTGGGTGGGTGAGGACATGGGACGGTTCTGGCGCTATGTCACCGGCGACAGCCAGTTGCGCTGGATCGGGCCGGACAAGGGCGCCATCCATCTGGCCACCGGTGCGGTGGTCAATGCGGTCTGGGATCTGATGGCGAAAGAGGCCGGCAAGCCCGTCTGGCAACTGGTCGGGGAAATGACGCCCGAGGAAATCGTGCAACTTGTCGATTTCCGCTACATGACCGATGTTCTGACCAGGGACGAGGCGCTGGACATCCTGCGCAGGGCCGAACCGGGCAAGGCGGACAGGATCGCAAAGCTGAGGGCCGAAGGTTATCCCTGCTATACCACCTCGGCAGGATGGCTGGGCTATTCCGACGACAAGCTGCGCCGCTTGTGCCGCGAAGCACGCGAGGCCGGATTTACTCATACCAAGTTCAAGGTGGGCCGCGAACTGGCCGACGACATCCGCCGCCTGACCATCGCCCGCGAGGAGCTGGGCGAGGACATGAACATCATGATCGACGCCAATCAGGTATGGGAGGTCGATCAGGCTATCGACTGGGTCAAGGAACTGTCATTTGCGCGGCCTTTGTTCATCGAGGAACCCACCAGCCCCGACGATGTGGTTGGGCACAGGAAAATCCGTCAGGCAATTGCCCCGATCAAGGTGGCGACGGGTGAAATGTGCCAGAACCGCATTCTGTTCAAACAGTTCATTGCCAACGAGGCTATTGATTTCGTGCAAATCGACAGCTGTCGTCTGGGCGGTTTGAACGAAGTGCTTGCGGTGCAGCTGATGGCAGCAAAATTTGGCTTGCCGGTCTGGCCCCATGCCGGCGGCGTGGGCCTGTGCGAGTATGTGCAGCATCTGTCGATGATCGATTATGTGGCGATCACCGGTGAGAAAGACGACAAACGCATCGAATTTGTCGATCACCTGCACGAGCATTTCGTCGACCCCTGCATCGTGGAGAACGGTGCCTATCAGGCACCTGTGGCGCCGGGGTTTTCCATCGAGATGAAGGCAAGCTCGATCGCCGGTTATCAACATCAACCATCTGCAACGCAAACAGCCGAAGCAGGAGCGGCCTGATGCGACAGAACCTCATTGGGAATACCGGTGTGCGCGTGACCGAGGCATCGTTTGGCTGTGCGAGTATCGGAAACCTGTACCGCCCAGCGACCGACGCGCAGGTGGATGAGGTGCTGCAATGCGCTTGGGACGCGGGTATCCGTTATTTCGATACCGCACCGCATTATGGTCGCGGCCTGTCCGAAAAGCGACTGGGCCGCTTCCTTACGCGGCATCCCCGCGACGAATACGTCATTTCAACCAAGGTCGGGCGGGTGCTGTCACCCGGACCAGCGATGGACGAGGTCGATGGCTTTGTCGATCCGCTGCCCAACGCGGTGCGCTATGACTATTCAGGCGATGGGATCGAAGCTTCGCTGGAACACAGTTTCGGCCTTCTGAATACCAATTACGCAGATATCGTCTATGTCCACGATATCGGTGAATACACTCACGGACAGAACAATAGCGCCCATATGGAAGCCTTCCTCGGGTCGGGATATGAACGGTTGGTAAGGCTGAAGGAGCAGGGCAAAATCCGGGCTTTCGGGCTGGGTGTGAACGAAAACCAGGTTTGTCTCGACGTAATGGACCATGGCCCCATTGACGTGATCTTGTTGGCTGGTCGGCTAACACTCCTGGATCGATCGGCAGAACAAGAGCTCACCGCCAAATGCCGAGCGCTAGGTACCAGCCTGGTACTGGGCGGCGTGTTCAATTCGGGCATCCTCGCTACTGGCCCGGTCGAAGGAGCAACCTATGATTATGTCCCGGCATCACCGGAAGTCATCGAGCAGGTTAAAAACCTTCAGACAAGAGCCGAGGTGCTTGGGCTGCCACTGGCAACTGCGGCGCTTCACTTTGCCAAACGGCATGAGTTAGCAGCCTCTGTCCTGTTGGGAACAGCTAGCGCGCGGTCATTGCAACGAAACCTTACTGCGTTGGATGCAACAACGCCTGATGAGTTTGACAGTCATTTCAGGCGAGGATTTTGACGTGCACAATGATGACAGGCTGAAGCCGCCTAGCCGATAACCTAAGCTCAGGACTTCGGTAACGGGGCCGTTTCAGTCAAGCTGTTTTGCGCAGAATAATTGATCCGCCAAGGCGGTATAGCTTTTCTTCGTTTGTGTCCGCCCTGCTTTCTGTCACGGCCTTCGATTGAGATCCTTCGGGTACATGCTTCGGTTCGTGGTCAGCGCGACGGCTGCCAACATGATGCTGGACCTTAGGAATGTCCCCGGCCCCCTTAAGTCAGGTGTCTTTGAAATTGCAGGTATTTGGCTTTTGAAAGTGTTGTAAACACCAATAGACAGGATGACGACCAAGGTTTCGTTAAATCTTCACTATGCGATGAAACCACCTGAAGTTTCATAGAACAAACTTGCAATCGTGACCTCAAGCGTAGTCACCTAAGAGTGACTGTTGGAGGAAGCCGATGAAGTCATGGACTATAGCTCTTTGTACCTGCTGCACGCTTGTTCTCGTCGCTTGCGCTCCTAAAGTTCGCATTTATGAAAAAACGGTAACGACCTCGTTGCCCGCCGCCACAAGCACTGAATTGGCTCAAGCGGCCAATCGGCTGGGAGATCCCAAAGACGGTCGTTCAGGCGTCAAACTAATCAGTGATGGTGAACAAGCTCTGGTGTCACGACTTTTGTTGGCTGCTGCGGCTGAGCGAACGATTGACGCTCAATACTACCTTCTGCACAACGACCCGACAGGTCACCTTTTTGCGGCTAGCCTTTTGCAGGCTGCGGATCGAGGCGTGCGGGTGCGGCTGCTGTTGGATGACATGGATACATCCGGTTATGACGCGATGACAGCCGCGTTGGATCACCATGAGAATATTGAAATCCGCTTGTTCAATCCTTTCTGGCGTGACCAAGGCCTAGTCGTTGCCGGACTAACGGATTTCAAACGCATCAATCGCAGAATGCATAACAAGTCGATGACCGCAGACAACGTGTTCACGATTGTAGGTGGTCGAAATATCGGGGCCGAATACTTCCTGGCACGGGAAGAAATGAACTATGCAGATTTGGACGTTTTGGCCGTCGGTCCCGTCGTGAATGAAGTATCGCAGAGCTTTGACGCATACTGGAACAGCGAGTTCGCTGTTCCGGCCCGCGTGGTTGTCGGGGAACCCGAAGACTTCACACTTAGCGAAGCGAGAAACAGGTTGAGTGAATTGGTAGAGGAAGCAAAACAAACTCGGTACGGCGCGGCCCTTAGAAAATCGGCGAGGGAAAACTTTGCAGACGGCGCGCTGTCACTAGATTGGGTGCCCGCAAAACTCTACGCTGATCCACCGTCCAAGGCCGCGGGGCTTGAGAACTCAGGTCCAATTCTTGCGTCGCAACTGTTGCCGTATTTCGAAAGCGCTGAAAGTGAGGTGAATATCGTTTCTGCTTACTTCGTGCCACGCAACAAAGGCGTGAGGTGGTTGAACGAACTGGAAAACCGCGGTGTCGACGTCAAAGTCGTAACCAATTCACTGGCTTCAAACGATGTCGCACCAGTCTACGCGCACTACGCAAAGAAACGCCGAGCATTACTGCGTAGCGGGGTTGAGCTTTATGAATTGCGGCCGGACGCCTATCAGGTCCAACGTCGTGGTATTAACTGGGCTCAGTCTCGGTCTGGCCTGCATTCTAAAGCGTTTGCTGTTGACGACCGGTATCTGTTCATCGGTTCGTTCAATTGGGACCCTCGCTCGGTCAACATCAATACAGAAATGGGCATTTTGATCGACTCGCCAGCTCTGACCATTCAAACCTTAGGCGCTTTGGACGAAGCACTGTCGGCATACACCTATCACGTGACACTGGAGGAGGCAGGGCAGCTAAAATGGAGCACAAAGGACGCAGATGGAAAAGTCCTCGAATATAGCTCAGAACCGACGGGTTCTGCCTGGGATCACATAGTCGCCGGCTTTCTAGGTATTCTGCCCATCGGTTCTCAGCTTTAGAGTTTTGAAGAGGACTTGGGAAACACATCAAACTTGTTCTGGCTTTTTCCACTGTGCCATCGGTGCAAATCCTCGCGCGTATTCACGACGATGATAAAGCTGAACTGGAAGCGCAGGGGGAAATGACCCATCACACATCGGATTGATCGCACATCTGATACCTTTCATAAGATGAACGCGTTTTGGTATTCTTAGTGTTCAATGCGCCTTGTTCTGCCCGTAACCGATAGTGGCATAGGTCGCTAAACCATTTATGGTCCGTCCAGTTTAGGGAATTGTCCGCGCGCAGTCTTTGGCATGCATTGGCTTCGCAATCGACGAAAAATGGGATCGCCAATGAACACACAAACAGTCACTCCCATCTGTGCGTTTGATATAGTAGCTGGCCAAGCAGTCCCTGTCTCTTCAGATTGGCCAGAACCCTTCGCAAGGCAGCAAAACGGCTACCGCTGGATTCATTTCGACCTTGCCGACAGCGGCTTGAAGCAATGGGCATCGGAACAACTGCCGAACATAGCCGCGCAAGCATTGCTTCAATCCGAAACGCGACCACGATGTGATCTGCACGAGGATGGCATCATCCTGAACCTGCGCGGCGTTAACCTGAACCCTGATGCGTCTCCGGAGGATATGGTTTCTCTAAGGCTCTGGGCCACAGAAAGAACTATCGTATCTGCCCGCGTGCGCAAAGTCTGGGCAGCAGACAATCTTCGTCTAAAAGCCGAAAGCGGTACGGGGCCGGAAAGTGTCGGTGCATTTTTGGCTGAACTTGCTGCGGGGCTCACAAAGCGGATTGAGGCTGTTTCCCTTGAACTTGAAGACGAAACAGATTCTCTCGAAGAGGTTGGGCTTTCAGGAAATGAAATCAAACCAGAGAGCATTGCGCGATTGCGGCAAACGGTGATCAAACTTCGGCGCTATATCAGTCCGCAACGCGACGCGCTCGATGCTTTGTCCTCATTAAGAAGTAGCGTAATTCACAGCGACGCATCCGTATTGGTCAATGAAACCGCGAACCGCACTCGCCGTACGCTTGAGGAACTGGATGCAAGCCGGGATCGCTTGACAGCCCTTCAGGAGCAAATGGACGCCGAACACGCGAATGCGCTGGCTCGAAACGGCTATCTCTTGTCTGTCGTGGCCGCGATCTTTCTGCCACTTGGATTTCTGACTGGTCTATTTGGCGTGAATATTGCTGGCATGCCCGGCTTGAGTGCGCCCTTTGCGTTTTGGGCGCTGACACTGGCGTCGGTTGCCATCGGAATTGCACTTTACGTCGTATTCAAACTCTCGAAGTGGTTGTAGCGAAAGTAGATTGCCAAAGGTTGACCAAACTGCTGTTCAAAAAGCCTTGATCACCTTCGCCAAATCGCTATTGCGAGCAAAATAGCTTCTCATTTCTCAGTTTGACATTAGGCTGGACCCGATGTTCCGACAGCTCTTACCGATATCAGCGCTACTTCTTGGATCAGGGCTTCTTCTGTTCGCAGGTGGTGTCCATGGTCTGATACTTCCCGTTCGTGGCTCTTTCGAGGGTTTTTCCGCCAGCTCTCTGGGTCTTTTGGGAACGGGGTGGGCAGTTGGCTATGTTGCAGGATGCCTTGTTGCACCAAGGCTTGTTGGAGCAGTAGGACATATTCGAACCTTCGGCGTAATGTGTGCTCTCGCCGCCGTAACGATCCTTTTCCAGGCTGTGGTAGTAGAATCGTGGGCTTGGATACCGTCGCGCGCAGTTTCAGGATTTTGTTTTGCTGGCGCGGCAATGATCGTCGAATCCTGGCTCAACGATAAGGTTGAACCCAATACGCGTGGTACAGTCTTTGGCGTCTACACGATGGTTAACTTGGGTGCGGTGACAGCCGGTCAGATGGCTATCTCACTGGGAGATGCAACAGGTTTCATCTTCTTTGCCATTGGTGCGATGGTCTATTGTTTGGCGCTTATACCAACAGCCCTGTCAACCTCGGAGTCGCCCGCACCCCTGACATCTGTGCGTCTCGATTTACCGGCGTTGTGGCGAAACTCACCAGTTGCGGTTGCCGCGGTCTTTCTTGTTGGCATTTCAAATGCAGCATTTGGGACGCTTGCTGCGGTGTATGCGGATCGCGTCGGGCTATCACTTACTGCAATTGCCTTGTTCGCGAGTATTCCGGTTTTGGCCGGAGCCTTTGCGCAAGTCCCGATTGGTTTTGCAAGTGATCGTATGGACCGGCGTAAAGTCTTGCTGTTTACAGCGGGTGTGGCTCTCGCTTCAGACCTGGCTTTCGTCCTTCTTGCGCCGGAGTCGCGCGTCATGAACCTTGCTTTGGTTGGGATGTTCGGCGCTGCAATTTTTGCGATGTATCCAATCATCGTTGCGCACGCGAACGACCATGCTCCGCCGGGCACCTCGATTCAGGTATCAGGTGGGTTGCTGATGGTCTACGGGCTGGGATCGATTGTCGGGCCGCTGATAGCAGGTGTAGCAATGACTGGATTAGGGCCACAGGGCCTGTTCATGACAACTGTGGCAGCGCATTGCCTGATGATCGTATTTACGTTCTGGCGGATTATGGCAAAGTCAGCCGTACCTGAAAGTGACAAGACCGCATTTCGCGTCAGCGCTCCTGCAAGGGTGGTTACGCCTGAAACTGCCGTCCTTGCTGTCGGTGAAGATGAGGCAATTTCGCTTGCTGACGCCGAGAGCGGGCTGGGCGCCAGCCCCGATATGAAGGATAGTCTGGCGCCAAGAACTAATTCTGAAGACAGCCCTTCCTAATCGTCCCCAATGTGTTCGCGGCGCGCCATACTGGTCAACTACCGGCGCGAAGGTGAGAATTGAACATCACCTTGATCAAACATGGTTTTCGCACATGGCTCTGTGAGTGCTCCTGTCACTCATCCACAACACGAAACTCGCCGGAAGGCGCATCAGTAGGTGGTTCTTCAAACTCATTGGAAATCAGACCGCGACGGATGAGCTCTCGGATGGCGGCCGCTCTGGAGGGCAGTCTGTTCTCGAACCGCCAATCATCGATGACTTTAAGCTCTTCGAGGTCGAGCATCAGTTGCAGTTTTTCGGTGCGCTTTGGTGGTCGATTTTGATCGGACACTGGCATGACCTCAGTAGCTTACGTCAGTTACTCCAAGCATGTATGGCATTGGGCCTGCGTGTCTACAGCAATGTTGGCATGTTGGGCAGGATACCCAGGATCATGAAGCGCCGCATGATGCGTCGGATACCTATGATAAGTATATGATTTTATTTGTAATTTCATGCATCGCCCTTAGGTTTTACTCCACAAGCAACGAAACGGAGTGAAAATGATACAGCAAGTCTTGAAGTCTGAAGTTCAGGAAGAAACGAACGACACAGGCATCGACAAGAACGCCTGGATCGCCAACGCGGTGACCGAAGTATTGGCCGATACAATGATCCTGATGGTGAAAACCCAAGGCACACATTGGAACGTTGTGGGCCCACTATTCCTGCCGATCCATGAGCTGACAGAGCGTCAGTATCGTGACCTGTTCGAGGCCGCTGATGATTTGGCCGAGCGTGTGCGCGCTCTGGGTCAGGTGGCCCCGATCTCGTTCACGGACATGGTTAGCCAAGCCAATCTGACCGAAGAAGAGACGGTCAAAGATGCCGAGGGCATGATCAAACAATTGGTTGCAGACCACGAAGCGATCGCCCGGAACCTGCGTGAGACTGCCGCGACCGCCGCCCGTTATGGCGACGGGGCTACAGAGGATCTGATGAACGCCAGAATGGCGAAGCATGAGGAAGCGGTCTGGATGCTCAAGGCAATTGTTGCGGCCTGATGGGCGGCTCATCTCGATCTGAACCACAGTTTGCGAAGAAAGGAAAAACGATGACACGTGTTGGGTACGAGAAAAAGGCACAGCTGCAACTGGATAGCTGGAATGCTCAAATTGATGTTCTCGAGGCCAAGCTGAAGGTGGCTGAAGCGGACGCCAAGCTTGAGCTCGAGGAACAGCTCAGCAAGCTCTACAAGGTAAGGTCCGATGCAGAGGCTCAGTTGAAAGAGTTGAAATCGACCAGCGACGAGGCCTGGGAAGATGTCAAAGAAGGCTACGAGGCCGCATGGGGCGATATGCAGAACGCTTTGAAAAAAGCGGCCGACCGGTTCGCGTGAAGCTGGGTTCGTTAAAAAGGTCGTGTCGTGAATGGGGACCGGAATGCAAACACCTAGTGAATTAGTGAGAAACTTTCGCGGGTTCCTAACCATCCCTGCTGCCATAAGTCTTTCAGGGCTTTTGGTGGCCGGGATTGTCTTCAAGACCGAGCAAGCGCTCGTTGGTTGGGGTTGGTCCGCTTCCGATTGGCTCAGCGTTTCCAATCGCACTGCGAGCGATGTACTGAGCGCAATCTCGGCAGCATCCATGTCCGCGTTGGTCATGGTCTATTCCATTGTTCTGCTGGTCTACACTTTGGCAGCAGGATCTATTGGACCCAGGCTCTTGCAGCGTTTTGGCGAAGACAGGGTAAATCAGATTGCAGTTGGCTCACTTGGAGCAACGTTTTTATACAGTTTGATGATCCTGTGGCTGATACGCGACGACACATCCGTCAATTTGGCCGTTGCGATTGGAATAATCTATTCGATCACTTCAGTTCTTTTGCTGTTGCTCTTCGTTCAGACAGTTTCGACGCGCGTAACCATTGATCAGGAGGCGGCGCGGATCTCCAAAGCCTTGGATCGCCAAGTGAGCAACGCAATCGAAAACAGTGCAGATATTCCATCTTCAGAGGCAATCCCTGAGGAGGGAGACAAGAGCCAAGTCTCGGCTTCGGGAACAGGATATGTGAATTCGATCAATACCGAAGGTCTGGTGGGTGCGGCCAAGGAAGCAGGAGCCGTCGTCGTTTTTGATGTGCAACCAGGTGACTTCATGGTTCCAACGGACACTTTGGCCAATGTTTATGGTGATGTTGACGAGAGCCTCAATGATCTGGTGCAAGCAGCAGCTCCGTTAATCCCCGCGCGAGATCCCAATGGAGATATCCGCTTTTCTGTCCATCTTCTCGTCGAAATCGCACTTCGTGCTTTGTCACCGGGTGTCAACGACACGTTTACCGCAATAGTCTGCATCGACCGGCTTTCGGCGTCTCTGGCTCGAGCGTGGTCGTCCAAGCTCTGCACGGGTGTATATCGGGATGACGACGGGGTCGTGCGGGTGGTGTATCCATCCATCACAGCAGGGTCATTGTTTCAGGATTCGATGCCGGCACTGAGACGCGCAGCCAGGGGCAATGGCCTCGTAACAGCAGCCCTCATACGAGCTTTGGCACGTATTGCTGAAGCAGCTCCAGAAGAAGATTTGCGGGCTGTTGTAGATGAACTAACTGCGGTCAGAGATGAGACCCGAGAAAGCGATATGCTCGAGCGCGATATTGAAGAGTTTTGTGGCCAAGTCGAAACCGCAATTGAAGGGATTTAGTCAACCGCCCTGGGCATTTGCAGTCCAGTTCGGTTCTTTCGCAAACATTGTTCCCACCTGTCAAATCAGGCATGTTTTGGTAGCGCGTGCTCAAAATGACAGGAGCGGACCATGCCGATCTCATTCAAGGGCGCGCATTTTCCGAAAGAGGTGATTTGGCGGATCGCCATTCCCACTGAGGCGGATTCCAAAGAATTTTGCGAAAGACCCGTATCCCGGATAGAATGCGCGTCACGTTGAGAGGGGCAGAATGCGCTATCTGTTGTTGCAAGTATTGGCGATTGTCGCTTTTGCAGGCGCGCTTTGCGCAGAAAAGAGCGATTACATCGAACTTGCACAAAGAGGGTGGGGGTATGAGCTGCGGTCCACGATGCTGGGGCGTGATATGGCGATCCCCGTTCACATCAATGGCCGCGATCAGGCCGGTGCAGCCTTGTGCCTGGTTGGTGAAAAACCGCATCCGCAAACGCTCGTCGTTCTTGATACCTTTCGGGCATTGCTGAAACACAGCTTCGGCCACCCGACACCCATGCGGTACGCTGGCCCATCTGCGCGAGATTGTGGGACCGGTCGAACCGTGGTTTTGCGATTGTATTCCGGGTACCCTCCCAACCGGGACCTTTCCGCAGATATCGACTGGCTCAGCGAACTCCACCAACTTGGTTTGCCTGCGGGTCGAAACTATGTGGTGACATCACCGGCGATGGCACAGACCTTTTTTGGTCATCGGGGGCAGGGGACCCATATCTTGGTGAAACAACCGGCGCATGATCGAACCAGCAAGCTGGAAAGAGATTTTCACAAATCGATCCTGCTGGAAGAGCTGTTTCAATCCTTCACCTTCGGCATGGACATCCTGCTATATGACAAATCTTCAGGGTTTCTGTCCAAATTGCAGGAAACGCCGGTAAACTTGCAGCGCCTGACTTGGAGTTCGCACGCCTTCATGCGCGCATTGCTGGATTCGAACCCAAGCGGTCTTTGTGCTTTTGACGTCTTCATGATGCATGCTGTCGCGCAATCCCCGGTGGATCAAACCATAGACCCCGGCTTTATCGATTACATTGACGCCGAATATGACAGCCTATGGGCGCAGACGGACGAAACCCTGGCCAATCCCAGATTTGCAGCCCTTTTTGATGAAGGCTGCACCAATTCGGTTCGTGTGCCCAGGTAATACCATCTGACGTGTTTTGTCGGGCGGGTGACTCCGGGTAGCCTGAGCGCAGGCAATGCGCCCTCAGAGGCTATGGGAGGACATATGGATACGAGGCCTGAAAACCCGCCACGCGCCATTGCGGGATTGTCCGCGTATCTGTCGCAGGGGCTAATTGGTCACGCGCATCTGGTGGACTCCCTTTTGATCGCGCTGCTGGAAGGTGGCCATCTTCTTGTAGAAGGTCCGCCCGGGCTGGCGAAGACACGAGCGGTCAAATGGCTGTCAAACGCCGTCGAGGGCGGCTTTGCCCGTATTCAATGCACACCTGATCTGATGCCCTCTGATTTGACCGGAACACCTGTTTACCAGCCTCAGGAAGGCCGGTTTGAGTTTGTTCCGGGGCCGGTGTTTCACACGCTGGTGCTAGTTGACGAGATCAACCGCGCGCCGCCAAAGGTGCAGTCCGCCTTGCTGGAGGCCATGGCAGAACATCAGGTTACGGTAGGCAATGAAACCTATACCCTGCCGGATCCCTTTCTGGTCGTGGCGACCCAGAACCCCATTGAACATGATGGAACCTTTCCCTTGCCCGAGGCGCAGTTGGACAGGTTTCTGCTGCATGTCGTACTGACATTGCCGGATCTGGAAACGGAACGTGAGATCCTTGATCTGGTCATTGCCGAAACCCGAAATGGGCCTCCGGAAGCGCAGCGGATGACGCTTGAAGAGTTGAAGATTGCCCGCACCGAAGCGCAGTCGGTTCACGTCGCGCCAGAATTGCGGGACTATATCGTGCGGCTTGTGCTTGCGACCCGTGAAGGTCCGTTTTCCGAATATATTGAACACGCTGTCTCGCCGCGTGGGTCATTGGCCCTGGCCTCGGCATCGCGCGCGCGGGCCTATCTGCGGGGCCGGGATTTCGCCCTGCCTGAAGATGTCGCCGCTGTTGCGCCCGATGCGCTGGCCCACCGCATGGTGCTGACCTGGAGAGCCGTTGCAGATGGGAAAAAGCCGCGCAAGCTGGTGGCTGACATTCTGAATGCGGTCGAGCCGCTGTGACGGGGATACTGGAACATGCGGGGGTTCGCCTGACGACCGAGGCCTTGATTGCATTGCGGCACATCGCATTGACCGACCACGGCAACCCGACAATGACGGCCCTGCCCGGAGGATTTCTGACCCGAAAGCGCGGGCAGGGCGTCGAGGTTGCTGATGTACGCGAATATGTGGACGGGGATGACATTCGTCATTTGGATCGCGGAACAACCGCCCGCACGGGGCGTATGCATATCCGGCAGTTTCAAGAGGAACAGGACCGTGTCGCCCTGTTGGTCGCGGATTTTCGTGCACCGATGTTCTGGGGCATCCAGCGGGCGTTTCTGTCAGTCGCTGCCGCCGAAGCCTTGACCCTGATCGGGTGGTTCATGGTTGAAAGCGGCGGTCGTGTTGGTCTGTTGGCGCTCACAACCGGCGCACCCGTCATCGTACCGTTGCGAGGGAAAACGCGCGGGACGCTGGATGTGATCGGTGGCCTGGTTCAGGCTCATGCGCGCAGTCTGACCGCTCTGCAAAAGGGTGAGGATGAAAGCTGGACGCTGGAACAGGCACTTGCTGGCGTTGAACGCCTGACGCCGACGGGGGCCGAAATTATCATCGCGTCTGGCTTCGATCAGCAGGGAGACGGTTTTTCGGACGTGCTGGACCGGCTCAATCATCGCCGCACCACAAGACTGCTGCTTGTGACCGAAAGCAAAGCGCATGAGATGCCAAGAGGCTGGTATCCGATCCGTCTTTCAGATGGGCAGCAAAAGCGGGTTTATCTGGCCCAGGCAGAGCCTTCCGGTGAACTTGCGTTTCAGAAGGTCGCAACACATCCTGCGCTTGTCGTGAATGCCAGTGACCCGGTCGAACAAACCTCTCGTCGCATTTCGTCGGTTTTCGCGGCAAGATATATGGCATGAGTGAGAAAGCACTCTCTGAAGCCACGATGCTGGCCAGCCTGCGGGATATCCATTTGCCCACCGAGGCCGCAGGCGGGGCGGTCGCCGAATACGCGGCTGTTCTTGGAATCTCGGCGCTGGCCTCGGTCGGCTGTGTCGCCATCTTGCGGTTGCTGAGTGTCAGGACCGCAGCATACAGGCGGCCGGGCCCACCTGATCAATCTGTTGACCAAACGGGGTGGTCCGTGGATCGCCGCAGGGTGGCTCTTTTGCACAAACTGCGCGCTCAGAATCCGAAGCGTTATGCAGAGTTGACGGGTGATCTTTATCAACCCGGCGGTGAACCGGATCTGGCGACCCTGCAAGAGGAGGTCGCGGGTCGTGTTTGAGCTTGCTGACCCCTGGATCTTGCTGGCGCTGCCATTGCCTTTTGTCATCATGCGTCTGGTCAAGCCGCGGCCGGTCTTCGAGCGGGGGTTCCCGGTTCCGGACCGCATAGGCGGAATGCTTATGGCGGCCAGCCCACAGGCTCAGGCCAGAACCCGGACTTTGGCGGACCTCCTGATTTTGTGGATCATTTGGGGGCTCATGATTTTTGCACTGTCCGGTCCGCGCCAACTGCAACCCGTCAGCGCCCTGAAAGTGTCCGGACGGGACCTTGCGATTGTTCTGGATCTTTCCGGATCGATGGTGCGGGATGATTTTTATCTCGATGAGCGCCAGATCACCCGTTTGCAGGCGGTAACCCGTGTTGGATCCGAGTTCGCCCGACGCCGCGCCGGCGACCGGGTGGCCTTGATTGTTTTCGGGTCCGAAGCCTATTTCGCCACGCCTTTCACTTTCGATACCGAGGCTGTCGCGCGACGGATCGAGGAGGCCACGATCGGTATCTCGGGCCGTGCGACAAACATCTCCGATGGTTTGGGCCTTGCTTTGAAGCGCCTGGCCAACAGCCAGGCGGCGTCGCGGGTCGTCATTCTGTTGTCGGATGGGGTGAACAACGCGGGTGCCACGAATCCCGGTGGCGTGGCCGAACTGGCGGCCGAGATGGGGGTGCGGGTCCATACGATTGCTCTGGGCCCGAAAGACCTGCAAAGCGCCGAACCCGGTGAGCGCGGCGTCGTCGACGCGACAACCCTGCGCGCCATTGCCGAAACTTCCGGTGGCGAAGCGTTTCGCGTCAAAACCACCGATGATCTTGTCGACGTGACGCAAGCCTTGGATCGGCTGGAAGCGACGGACAGCGCGGGACTTACGGCCGAGGTCTACCGATCATTTTGGACCTGGCCCGCTGCAATGGCGGCCGCGCTTGCCCTGTTGGCGGCCTGGAGGCAAGCGTGATGATTGAGCTTGAAGTCACTCTGCTCAGGCCGGTCTGGGGGCTTTTGTTGCCCGTCGTCTGCGGGGCAGGGTGGTGGTTGCTTTCCCGTGCCGGAGGGTTCGGAGCCTGGGACAAGATCACCGACCCGCAGCTTGTCCAAGCAATGGTCGCGATTGGCCGGATCGAAGGCGGCTCCTTTCCGCTCAAACCGGCCGCCTTGCTGCTGACCACCGGCATCATCGCAATTGCCCTGACCGGCCCGGCAATCGAGCGGCGCGACGCGCAGACCTATCGCAATCTGGATGGCGTATTGTTCCTTGTGGATGCATCAGACAGCGTGGCGGAAGGCGACCGCTGGCCGCAGGTGCTGAGCATGGGGCGCTGGGCGGTCAGTGCGCTTGGGTCCCGCCCCGGCGGCATCATCGTATACGCGGGTGATGCCTATGTCGCCACGGATATGACCACCGATCACCGCCAATTGGGTCAAACGCTCTCGCTCATCGATGGGCAGACCGTTCCGGACAAGGGGTCGCGACCCGAACGCGCACTGGCTTTGGCATGGCAGCGGATGGAAGAGGCGGGCATCCTGGCCGGGGACGTTGTCATATTCACTGACGGGGATGGGCTTGGATCACCCTCATTGCAGGGGGTCGCATCGCTTGCCTCACGAGAGGTGCGCGTGTCTTTGGTGTCGGTTCACCCTCCGACTGCGCAAATCCAAACTCACGCCGCGCTTGGCGGTGGCGCTGTTTTCACTTTGGACCAGTCAGATGATCTGGCCAAGTGGCTGGCAGATGATGCCGCAACCCGCTTGAAACGGGCGGACTATCCGGTGCTGTTCTGGCATGATCTGGGGCGGTACATGCTGTTTTTCGCACTGCTCCCCCTGCTGTTTTTGTTCTGGAGGCAAGCGGCATGAGGTGGTTCGCGATTGCAGGTGCCGCATGTATTGCTGTTGCCTTTGCGCTGGGCGGCTCTGCCCCCTTTGGTCGCGTCGCATTGGCAATCGGTCTGTATCCAATGGCTGCAAAGCTGTTTTCCGACCCTGATTGGCAAGGTGTTGCCTTCTACCGTGCCGGGGATTTTGACAAAGCAGCCAGTGCTTTCGAGCGCGCCGGGAACCAGTATAACCTTGGCAATGCTTACGCCCGGAACGGCCAATTGGCCGCCGCGCTGGAAGCCTATGATCAGGCCATGGCCCGGGGGAACCTGGATGCTCAGGCGAATTTCGATGTGCTGGCTGCCTATTACGCAGGGCAGCAGATCACCCCAGAGGCGCTGAGCCTGTTCCCCGAACGCAAATCCGGCCCCAAGGCCGACAGTTTTGTCGCGCGCGGGAATGCACGGGCGGCGGGAACCGGCAGTGAGGTCACGAACGCGAACACGATGCTGGGACTGGCGGAATTGGACAGCCGCGGGCAACTGGGCGTGCGCCGCATATTTGATGACAAGTTCATGGTTGCCGATCTGCGCTGGCTCAACCAGCTTTCCGATGTTCCGGGTGAGTTCATGGCGGCCCGGATCGCACACGAACATAAGCGCCGGGAAAAGCTTGGTCTTTCGCCTCCAGAAGCGGAGAATCCGGAATGAAGTGGCTGTTTCTGTTTCTGATTGCTCTTCCGACGCAGGTTTTGGCGCAGTCCAAAACAGTGCTGCCGTCCGAGGCGTCGATAGAAGTCACCATTGCCGACGATGCCTCGGTTCCCTTCACCCGAGAGATGGTGCTGTTGACGATCCGCGGTGTCTATCGTCGGCACATCACGCGCGAAGAGCTGATCCAACCCCGTTTGGACGGGTTCAGCTGGGCGCAGCTGGGGCCGGACAGTTGGTCGGAAGAAAGGATCGATGGCCGGAAATACAAAGTGTTCACCCGACGGATGGCGATCTATCCTGTCGAGGCAGGCAAGCTTGAAATTGGCCCGTTTGTGCACAGGTTGACCCTGACAGACGAAAATGACGACTGGTTCGAACACGAAATTCAATCAGAGCCGCAGACCATTCAGGTGGCGCAAGCCCCGGCCACCAAGGAGTGGTGGTTTCCGGTTCGCAAGTTGCAGATTTCGGATCAGTGGTCGAATGCGCCGGATCAACTTGCACCGGGTGAGGGGGTCTTGCGCGTCATTCGACTGGAAGCCCTGGGCGCGACACCCGAGATGATCCCGCCCATGCCTGAGTTGACCTCGCCTTCGGCCCTGATCTTCGCGCATCCTGAGAAACGGCTTGTCGAACTGACCCCGCAAGGGCCGGTCACCCATGCGTTCTGGCGCTGGACCATCCGCCCTTCGAACGACACGTCCGGTATCGTTGAACCCTTGCGATTCAGTTACTTTGATACCGTGGCCCGCGAAGCCCGAGAAGTCATCATTTCACCACAACGCATTGCCTACGGCACGGCCATCAAAGACGTAAGCCTTGGCGGCGCAGAGGCAGATGCGCCGCCTGCAACGCTGTTGGGTTGGCCAATGGCCGCAATCGCCATTGTCGTTTTTATGACTGGTTTGGGATTGGGACTGTCCGGTCACAAATTGGTCGCTTCAAGGGCACTGCGTCGCTTTGGGATTTTTGATCCGTTGGCCCGGGAATTGCGGCGCAGCGTCAGGGCTGGTCGCGCAGACAGACTGCGGCATGCGGCTTCTGCCATCCTGCGCCGCGACGGCCCTTCATCCAGTCGACTCAAACACGTGCAAGATTTTGACAGGCAGTATTTTGATCCCAAGGCTGCGGCGCCCGATTTGAAGGCGTTTGCCAGGGTCTTCCTCGGGAACCGGGCCGACTGAGACATCAAGCATTTGTTATCTATGGTATCTTTCGCGTGTCTCATAATGAAATAGTTGAACTGATCGGGAAATGCTGTACTTTTCCTGTTGGAGGAGAAGCAATGCACATTGCGGGATGCCCTAAACCGGTGGACCAGGTGTCCAGCGTGCTTATCGTGGATGACCATCCGCTGTTCAGCGATGCCTTGGCCGCAGCGTTGCAGCTGAGCTTCGAAAACTGCCGAATTGAAAAAGCCAACACGCTGAAGCAGACACTCGAGATTCTTGGCGCAGGCTTCAAGCCAGATCTGATCATGTTCGATCTGAAATTGCCGGACGTAACGGGTATCTCGGGTTTTCAGCAGCTGCGGCAGCGCTGCCCGAATGCGCCGGTTCTGGTGATATCGTCCCTTGCATCCGGAGAGCTGGTGCGATCTTTGCTGGATCACGGTGCGATGGGATTTTTGCCAAAAGACACGCCGGCGCAAACCCTGAAACACGCCATTCAGGAGATCACCGCTGGACGGAGATACGTGCCCACCGAATACAACCGGGTTGAAGAGCTGAAGCCATCCGAAAGCACCGTCTACCAGTCCAGCCCCGAGCTTTCATCATTGACGCCGCAGCAGGTTAAAATTCTCAAGCTTATCTGCGTGGGACAATCCAACAAACAGATTGCATATGAGCTGTCGTTGGCAGAGGCGACGGTAAAGGCGCATATCACCGCTTTGCTGCGCCGCCTTGGGGTGCGCAACCGGACCCAGGCCGCTGTTCTGGTCGACTCGGTTGTCGCCAGGCAGTCGCGACACGAACCGGAGGTCAAATCCTTTCTTCAACACTAGGGGGGACACATGCGGGACCTGGAGCACGAACCGAATTTCATTGCGATTGGCCGTTCCGATGATTTGGACCCGACGACCGCCGTTGAAGAAGCCTGCGCGGAAATCGATAATCTGTCGTCTTGCTTTGTCCTGGCCTTTGTTCCCAGCACTCTTGAT
The DNA here is from genome assembly GCF_059613405.1 of Ruegeria sp. BHSA118. Lineage (NCBI taxonomy): Bacteria > Pseudomonadati > Pseudomonadota > Alphaproteobacteria > Rhodobacterales > Roseobacteraceae > Ruegeria > Ruegeria sp. BHSA118. The sequence goes on along the minus strand of NZ_JBXWSM010000015.1, from coordinate 32,065 downwards.
CCGGCAGAAGTGTCACGTTGCCTGAACGAAAGACTTGCGGGTGTTCCTGTCTTTGGCTGCACCACCGCAGGTCAAATCACGCGATCGGGTTATGAATCGCATGCGCTTTTGCTGTTGGCCTTTCCGAAGTCCAACTTTCGATGCTCGTCCATTTTGTTCGAGTCGCTCAGGCCGCTCAATTCAACGGAAATCGCTGCCGCAGCCCAGCGACTGGCCGAAAGATTCCGCCACACGGCGGGGTGGAACAGGCTGGCTCTGGTGTTTACGGATGGATTGTCCAAGCAGGAAGACTTGCTGGTCTCAACGCTGGAAACCGTTCTGGATGGATTGCCGATTTTCGGCGGCTCGGCCGGGGATGGCCTTCAATATGAAGAGACGTTCGTTTTTCACGGTGGCAGCGCGCACAACAATGCTGCCGTCCTGTTGTTGATTGAAACCAACCTTGGTTTTCAGGGTATCGGTTTTGATCATTTCCTGCCCATCGGGTCAGAGATCATCATCACCGACGCCGACCCGGAAGAACGCGTGGTCTATGAGATCAACGGGGCGCCGGCGGCGCAGGAATATGCACGACTGGTCGGGTGCGCGGCCGAAGATCTTTCGCCACTGGTATTTGCGGAAAACCCGCTGCTTCTCAGGCAGAACCTCAATTACTACGTACGTGCCATTCGTGAACCGATGGAGGGGGGATCCCTGTCTTTCCTCGCGGCGATCGATGACGGCCTGATCATGACACTGGGGCGCGGGAAGGAGATCATTGAAACGCTCGAAGCTGGGCTGAATGTGCGCGACAACACCGGGACGGCCCCGGATTTCATTCTTGGATTCGATTGTATTCTGCGGAAACTCGAAATCGAACAGAAGCAGTTGAGCAAACAGGTTTCGGATGTTCTGCAATCCCACCGGGTGGTTGGCTTCAACACCTACGGCGAACAGCAATCCGGCGTACACATGAACCAGACCTTTGTAGGGGTCGCTTTCTTTGAGCCCGAAAAACGGGAACTGAGCTGACCATGCTTAATCCGGACGACCCGCCAGAGATCCAGATATCCAAACAGGCCAAGATCATTGATGCGCTGATGCGGCGTGCCAACCGTCAGAAAGATGTCGGCCCGTCCGCCTTTCTGGCGTTTCAGTCGGCGATAGAGTTGCAGCAGCAGGTGATGAAGCAGAGTCGCGATCTGGAACGCGCGACCACCGAACTTGAAAGCGCCAGATACGAACGCGAACAAACCCGCAAGAGCCTCGTCAAGGCCCTGTCTTCCATGGAAGAAGGGTTCGCGCTGTTCACGGATGGTGAATTGAACCTGTGTAACGAGCTGTTTCAGGCGATCTTCCCGGATATATCTGATATTGTCGGACCCGGCCTCAGCCTGGGTCGGTTTTTTCTGTTGGTGCAGAACAGCCCCGAATTCGTATCGTCCGACAATGGCATATCGAAAATGTTGGATACGCTTGAGCGCAATTGCCATACCGGGATGGTGTCCAGCGACGTGATCGAACTGCGCGGGGATCGTTGGTATCAACTCAGCGCACAATACACGTCGCCTCAGAATGTGGTCATTCTGCTGACCGATATCACATCGGTTGTTCGCAGGAACCGTGATGAGAAAGAAACCCTTATTGACCGTCAGGAGGACTACCTTCAGGCGGTTTTCCAAAACATGAGCTCAGGCGTTTGCACGTTTTCATCAGATACCAAGATCATGATGCACAATGCGCGGTTCCGGGAAATACTGAACCTGCCGCTATCCGTCTTACAGGCAAAAATGCCTGTGCAAACGCTTTTGGATCTGATGCGGGCGCGTGGGCTGATTAAGGCCGATGATGAACTCAGGATCGGCAAGTGGCAACACGAGTTGAAAAGCCGAGGCTGGTTGCGCAAACGTGTGCGCGACGGATCAGACCGTGTATTGGACATTCAAGTCAACCAACTGCCGGATGGTGGTTTTCTGGTTGAGCTGAAAGACGTAACCTTCGAAGCACGCGCGACCGAAACCCTGGAAAACCGGGTTATGGAACGCACGGCAGAGCTGACCCATGCGAACGCCAAGCTGGTTCAGGAATACGAAGAAAAAGCGCAGGTGGAAGAGGCGCTGCGGATCGCAAAGGAACGCGCCGAAGCGGCGGTTTCTTCCAAGACACGATTTCTTGCGGCAGCCAGCCACGACCTGCTTCAACCGATCAACGCCGCAAAACTCATGATCTCGACCCTGCTGGAGATCACGCGTGAAACCGAACTTCATGAGATGATGGAGCGGTTGGATGGTGCGTTTGGATCTGCTGAACAACTGCTGCACTCATTGCTGGATATATCGCGGCTCGAAACCGCCGATCCGGATACGGTCTCACCTACAGAAGTTAGCCTCGCAACGATGATTGCAGGGATACAGGGTGATCAAACGCTGGTAGCCGAGAGCAAGAATGTGACGCTTGATGTGGTTCCGTGTTCGGAAATCGTGAAATCCGATCCGGTCTATCTATTGCGTTCGATCCAGAATTTGGTCGTGAATGCCATACAGTATACCGAACCGGGCGGTCGGGTTCTGGTGGGGTGCCGCAGGCGTGGCGACAAGGTCGTTTTGCAGGTCTGGGACACGGGTATCGGGATCGCACGCAAAGACCAGGAACGCGTGTTCGAGGAATTCACGCGGGCCGAAAACGTGCCATTGGGGTCCGGCATGGGGCTGGGTTTGTCCGTCGTGGATCGTGCCTGCCGGCTGTTGGGTCACAAGCTGTCGCTGCGGTCCAAACCTGGCATTGGTTCGGTGTTCAGCATAGAAATGGACAGGGTCGAAACCGGGCCAAGCACCGTCGAACCCTTGGATCTTCTGGCCAATACGGGCGACGTGCCGCTGGATTTCATCATTCTGGTGATTGAAAACGACCGCGACGTTCTTTTTGGAACAACGCAGTGGCTGGAACAGAACGGCGCCAGCGTTCTGCCGGCCCAGTCGCCGAAGGAAGCGCTGCAATTCATAAAAGATATCGGAATGCCCCCGGATATTATTCTGGCCGACTATCAATTGGATGATGGGGAAACTGGCGTGATGGCCATTCACCGGATCCGAGAGATGACCCAGGCCCAAGTTCCGGCGATTCTGATAACGGCTGATCGCAGCGAAGCGTTGCGCAAAGACGGATTGCGGCATGACATTTCGGTTATGGCAAAACCGGTCAAGCTGCCTCGGCTGCGGTCCTTGATCTTCTGGAAGATACAGAATGCCTTGCACGCGCAAACGCTCAACACCGACAAAAGTCGGCGATGACATGGGGCGATTTGCCCATACTCTCATCCTTGGGAGGGCCAGGTCATGAGAAGGCTTCTTTGCGGTATCGCCGTTTTGTTTCTGAGTTTGAATTCGGCTTCCGCGGAATCGGTCGATGCCGAGCAAGCCTATGATTTGCTGTTTCAAAATGGCGTTCTGGACACAATCGAACGTGACAAGGAATTGATTTATCAACGTACCGTCACAAACCGTATAAGACCCGATGCGGCGGAACGTGATACCGGTCTTATCTCTCTCAGTTTTTCGGATGACGGGAATGAGATGGCCCATCTGGAATTTCGCCAAGATGACAAACACCGCGCCATGGGTGTTTTTCCGGCCAGCGTCGGCAATCCGATGATCATGGTTTTCTATGAAAGCGCCATCCGGGATATGGCCGAGTCCGCCGGAGGCAGCCCGTTTTACATCCGAAATCGTATCAAGGATGCGCTGGTTCAACCTGCCGAGATCGTCGAGGGCGAGGCGGCGATCGATGGCAAAACCGTCCCCGTTCGGACCATTTTCATGCGTCCTTTCGCCGAGGATCCGAACCGCGACCGGATGCAAGGGTTCGCAGACCTGGTTCTTCGCGTCACGGTGTCAAAAGAGGTTCCGGGCTGGTATCTGAGCCTCGTGGCGGAAGCTGTTTCCGAACGTGACGGCACGGCCGTTTATCGATCGGAAATGCGATTTGAAGGAATGCAGGAGGGTCGCGAATGAAAATGCCAGGCCAAATTCGGGAACGTGGCCCCATGACCTTTAAAGCCCTGGTCGCGGGCATTCTGGCCGCGCCCATTGCAGCGTCAGCACAAAGCGTTGCGGATCGGCTTAATGACTACCCGACCGCGGCGCGCGCGGATTACGTGTTTGCATGCATGGTCACCAACGGTCAAACCCGCGAGATGCTGGACAGGTGTTCATGCTCGATCGATTTGATCGCTTCGATCCTGCCGTATGAGCAATATGAACAGGCGGAAACTGTTCTGTCGATGCGTCGGGTCGGGGGGGAACGTATGGCGTTTTTCAAAAGCGCGGTGCTGGCCGAAAACATGGTGGCCGACCTGCGCCGCGCGCAGGCCGAAGCCGAGGTTGTCTGTTTCCGATAAACGCAGGCTCGTCCGTCAGCTGGCCGCGGCTTTGGGCAGGTCTTTCTCGAACGTGTTGCCCTCGGTATCCGTCGCCTTGACCGTCAACATGGTCGAGCCGTTGTCATTGTAGGCAAAACGGAAAGCCGGGTTTTCCGAGATCGAGATGCCGCCATCCATCGTGAACAGCAACTCATCCCCTTGCCAGACTTCGATATGGTCGATGAAATGCGCGGGGATGAACAGTTGCGTGACCTGATCGCGTTGCAGGCCGGAATAGTTCGGGTGACGGATCATGATCTGCGCTTCTCGGCGTGATGTGGAAATCTGCGCCTCTTCCCCAAAGCTGCGCAACTTCATCTTGCCCATGGACGCCAATGCGACCTCTGGGTCTTTGCTGGCCGGTGCCGAACAGCCGCCCGATGCTTTGACAAATCGCCCTGTCATATGAAGACCGTCAGGCGTTTCAGCGATCACGCGGACATTCGAATATTGGTTCACGCGAACGCGCATCTCGAAATCCAACTGACCCATGGCCGGTGAAAAGCTGAAGACGCCTGCAATCGGGGCCGGGTTTTCGTCGATCACGACGGTGGCAGCAGAAATCCGGGCATCGGGATCAAGCTGCTTCAAAACGATCGGCACCGTTGCGGCATCATGCGCCCGGTACGGGGCATCCAGCGAAAGCAGCGTGTCCGCGTTCCCGATCTGGGCGTCGCCCACGACATCGTATTGCAGATCCTTCCAGGTTTCGCCGTCGACCAGCGGATTTTTGATCGGTTGCTGTGCCCATGCAGGCAGGGATAGCGCAAGATAAAGGATCGCTGCGGGTGCAAGTGCTCTGGCCATGGTGTCTCCTCCGGCAACCGGTGGCCAAGAATGTGCCACAAAATGCGGGGAAAATACATGCCGACGAAAGGCGCGGTGGTTCTGGCAGAGATCTATGCCAATGTTCCGGTCGGAGGGCCGTCATGTTTGAAGCCGTGATTTTGCTATGCGCGCAGGTTGCGACAGAGCCTTGCAGAGAAAAGCTTTTGCCGGGTTACGAATCCCGATCACAGGCTGATTGCGAGCAGAAGCTGAAAACAACTCCTCCGCCGCTGTCCGATTGGCACAGCGGCGCGCCCTATTGCCAACCCATTGGTCAGGCTCTGGAATTTGAAGAAGCTGCGCCGGGTCTGTTCGTGCATCGCGGCTTGATAGCGGAACCCGACGCGGACAATCTGGGCGACGTGTCCAATATCGGATTTGTCATCGGTCAGGACAGTGTCGCCGTGATTGATACGGGAACGGCACCCTGGATAGGAGAGGCTGTCTGGCGGGCCATTCGGGCCGAGACGGACAAGCCGGTCAGTCACGTAATTTTGACTCACATGCACCCCGATCACACATTGGGCACAGAGCCTTTGGCCCTTTCAGGTGCGCAGGTTGTTGGCCATGTGGGGCTGGAGAGAGCGCTGCTGGACCGGTTGGGCAACTATGTCGAAAGCCTGAGCGCCGCGATCGGCGACAGCGCCTATGTGGGTGTCGGGCCGATTTCCGTCGACATCGCCGTCGAAACCAAGGACGAGATCGATCTGGGTGGGCGCAAACTGATCCTGCGGGCCTGGCCCCGGGCACATACCGGGAATGACCTGACCGTCATGGATGCAAACACCGGCGTCATGTTCGCGGGCGATCTAGTATTTCACCGGCATACCCCGGCGTTGGATGGTCAACTGATCGGCTGGCAACACGTTTTGAAACAGATGACCGGGCTTGACGTCACCCAAATCGTGCCGGGCCATGGTGGACCGATCCTGGCGTGGCCTGAAGGGGCCGAGGATATGATGCGCTATTTGAACGTGCTGGAAAGTGACACGCGCGAAGCAATCGACAGTGGTCAGCGGCTGGGGGATGCGGTTGAAACGATCGCTCTGGAAGAAGCGGTGCACTGGGACTTGTTTGACGCCTACAACCCGCGCAATGCAACGGTGGCATTCACCGAGCTTGAATGGGAATAGCCCGGTCAGCGAATAGCCCGATTCAGGTTTTTCGCTTCGTTCAGATTGGCCTGATCTGCGCCCTGAACATCACTCAGCCGCGTTGCCGTCAAATCGGCATTCGTAAAATCGGCACCGGACAGTGTGGCCCCTGTCAGGTCCGCCCCGCCCAACGTGGCCATCGACAAATCCGCATTGGTGAAATTTGCGTTGGGCAATTTGGCAAATTCCAGATCGGCGCGGGACATTTGCGCGTCAGTGAAATCCACGTCCGATCCACGAGCCGAGGACAGAACGCCGCGCATAAGCCCCATGGATTGGTTGCGCATGTCGGCCGAGAAATCCGCCCCTTTGAATACAGCCCGGTTCAGATTGGCCTTGGTAAAATCGGCGGCAGTTCTGGCATTTGTGAAATCCGTATCGCTCAGATCCGCCCGGCTGAGCTGGGTCTGGAACAGCTCGGCCCCGACAAGAGATGCACCTGAAAGGTTGGCGCCGATCATCCAGGATTGGCTGAGAATCGCGCCGTCCAGAGTGGATCCCGACAAATTGGTGCCGTTCAATGACGTCGCCCGCAGGATCGCGTTGCTGAAATCCAACCCGGACAAGTCGAGATTGTTTAGCCAGACCCGGGTGAAATCGGCAGGCGCTTCGGCCGTTGCAGCCGCAAGCCGGGCCACGACATCGGCGCGGGTCATTTGCGCTTGGGTCATTTTGGGCAGAGTCATGTCAACGCCGCTGAGTGGCGACTGGCCCAGGGCCGAGAGGGGCGACAGCGTCAGGAAGATAATCAATATGCGTTTCATGTGTCCCTCCTTGCCCCGAGGTCGCTGCGTTAACCCTGGTCTGAGGTCAATTGTTGCAGCATTTGCGAAATCGCGAACAGGCGCCGCTCGATGATTTGCGGCGTTTCACACAGATAGGTGATCGAGCGTTGACGGTCAGAATAGATCAGCTGATCCCAATCCAGCTGCTCTTCCAGGGCGTCAACGCGGTCATAGTCGGGCGGGTCGGAAGACAGGGCTTGATCCATTTCCACCCTGGCCAGATCAATCTTTTCGGCCAGATCGATCTGCTTCAGCGAAAACTCTCCGATCCCCGCGATGATGTGCTTGCGCCTTTTGGACAGGGTGTCAAAGACGCGCTGGAACACCTGACCCAGAATTTCCGGATCCCCATTGTGCCGCGCGGCGAACTCTGCAACCTGGGGCCGAAGGTCTTCCAGTTCGATCCGCCTCAGGGCCAATAGCCCAGCGATTTCGTCGATGTCGGCAGTGTTTTCGGCGGTTTCGTCATCGACAACCTCATACGGCCACATGAGACCCAGCGACAGGTCCTCGACCTTGCGCTGAATGCACGGCCATGTTGGGTCGGAGAAATCCGCTGCCAGGCCCGGGCCAGCCGCGCCCAGACAGGCCAGCGCCAAAACAATCAGCTTGCCGTTTGACATCACAGCTTTCCTCCACGCGGACATCATGCATGGACTCTGCGCGCGAAGTCCATTCAACCCAATACACACCATTGTCTTAATTGTTAGCACGTGGTGCTCGCCCCCATACTCGACCCAAGCTGCCGGACTGCGGTTGATTCCGGTGCCATGGGAGGACAGACGGAGATGAGAACACGCGCGGCGGTTGCTGTGGCGGCAGGCCAACCTCTGGAAATCATGGAGGTTGAGCTGGATGGCCCGAAAGCAGGTGAAGTCCTGATCGAGGTCAAGGCGACCGGTCTATGTCATACGGATGAGTTCACCCGTTCCGGAGATGACCCCGAAGGGATTTTCCCTGCAATTCTGGGCCATGAAGGTGCCGGGGTTGTTCTGGAGGTCGGGGACGGCGTTACCAGCCTTGCCGTCGGGGATCACGTGATCCCGCTGTACACACCCGAGTGTCGCGAATGCGAATATTGCCTGAACCCCAAGACGAACCTGTGCCAGAAAGTGCGGGCGACTCAGGGTGCCGGCCTGTTGCCGGATGGAACGACGCGGTTCAGCATGTTGGATGGCACACCGATCCACCACTACATGGGCTGTTCGACTTTTGCCAATCACACCGTTGTGCCCGAGATAGCGTTGGCCAAGGTGCGCAAGGATGCGCCGTTTGACAAGATTTGTTACATCGGCTGCGGCGTGACCACCGGCATCGGGGCGGTCATCAACACCGCCAAGGTCGAAATTGGGTCGCGCTGCGTGGTCTTTGGTCTGGGCGGGATCGGCCTGAACGTCATTCAGGGCTGTCGCATGGCGGGCTGTGACCAGATCGTTGGTGTCGACCTGAATGACGGCAAGGCCGAAATGGCGACTCATTTCGGTATGACCGATTTCGTGAACCCCTCGAACGTCAGCGGTGATATCGTGGCGCATCTGGTCGAACTGACCGGCGGTGGCGCGGATTATACCTTTGACGCGACCGGCAATGTCGGCGTGATGCGAACCGCTTTGGAATGCGCACACAAAGGTTGGGGTGAGAGCATCATCATCGGTGTGGCACCTGCTGGTGCCGAGATTTCAACGCGTCCGTTCCAGCTGGTCACCGGCCGATCATGGCGCGGAACCGCGTTCGGCGGTGCCAAGGGCCGGACGGATGTTCCGAAGATCGTGGATTGGTACATGGCCGGGAAGATCGAGATCGACCCCATGATCACGCACAAGCTGACACTTGATGAAATCAACCACGGCTTTGACCTGATGCACCAGGGGAAATCGATCCGCGCGGTCGTGGAGTACTGACATGGGTTTGAAAACCATCTCGCAAAACCGCAGTTTCGGAGGGGAGCAGACCGTGTACTCCCACTCGTCCGAGACCTGTGATTGCGAGATGACCTTTGCCGTCTACCTGCCGCCTCAGGCCAAATCCGGGCCGGTGCCGGTGTTGTGGTACTTGTCCGGCCTGACCTGCACCCATGAAAACGCGATGACCAAAGGCGGATTTCAGGAGGCGGCCGCGGATTACGGTGTCGCGGTCGTATTTCCCGATACGTCCCCGCGTGGCGACAATGTTGCCGATGATGACGCCTATGATCTGGGGCAGGGGGCCGGGTTCTACGTGAACGCCACCCGGGACCCGTGGCGGGCCCATTTCAGAATGTATGACTACATCGTCGACGAGCTGCGCGACATCGTACTGAAGAATTTCCCCGTGCAGGATCGCCACGGGATCACGGGCCATTCCATGGGTGGGCACGGAGCGATTACGATCGCGATACGCAATTCCGACAAATTCGGGTCTCTTTCGGCATTTGCGCCGATTGCACACCCGACGCGGTCGGATTGGGGCCGTAAACAGCTCAGCAGCTATCTGGGTGACGACGAAAACACCTGGGTCGAACATGACGCCACCCTGCTGCTGGAAGAACATGGCTGGAAAGGTGACCTGCTGATCGATCAGGGCGCGGATGATCAGTTCCTTGATCTGCTCAAACCCGAAGCTCTGGCCAACATGATGGCCAAGCGCCGACAGCCCGGACAGATCAGAATTCAGGAGGGGTATGACCATTCGTATTTCTTCGTGAACAGTTTTGCGCGCGACCATGTCGAATGGCACGCGGAACGTCTCTGCCAATGAAAACAGCAAGGAAAGATTGATAGTGATCAGAACGGTATTCGCAGCAACCTGCCTCATGCTTTCCCCCGCCTTCGCAAGTGCCGATGGCGACCCCGAAGCGGGTGAGAAAGTCTTTCGCAAGTGCAAGGCCTGCCATGCGGTGGGCGAGGGGGCTGAAAACAAGGTGGGGCCGATGCTGAACGGCATTGTTGGACGTCAGGCCGCAACCGTCGAAGGGTTTGGCTATTCACCGGTGTTGATTTCGCTGTCCGAAGAAGGGCTGGTCTGGACACCTGAAGAACTGGACGCGTTTCTGACGAAACCGCGCGACTATGCGAAGGGGATAAAGATGACCTTCGCCGGGCTGCGAAAAGAGGACGATCGGGCCAACATCATCGCATATCTTGCGACCTTTGAGGACAGCGGGTCGTAGGAGATCGCATTGCTCTCCCATCGAAGCGACCGGAAAACCGTCGGTCGGGGCGAGCATCAACAGACACCGTAATCCGACCTGGGTGAGGTGTTGCAATGCAGAGAGAGATCGCTGCACGAAAGGGAGGAGATTGAATGAAAAATCTATCGCTTTGGACCTCCGGGATTGCCATTGCGCTGGCCACCACGGCCTATGCAAATGACGACCTGGTTGCCCAGATGGAGAACGCGAAACAATGGGCGATCCAGACGGGTGACTACAAAAATCAGCGCTATTCCGAATTGGATCAGATCAACGCAGACAATGTTGGTGACCTGCAAGTGGCGTGGACCTTCTCGACCGGTGTTCTGCGCGGGCACGAGGGCTCACCGCTGGTGATTGGTGACATGATGTATGTTCACACGCCGTTCCCGAACATTGTCTATGCTCTGGATCTGGCAAATGAGGGCAAAATCGTCTGGAAGTATGAACCCAAGCAGGATCCGGACGTGATTCCGGTCATGTGCTGTGACACGGTGAACCGCGGTGTGGCTTATGCGGATGGCAAGATCTTCCTGCATCAGGCCGACACCAAGGTTGTGGCGCTTGATGCCAAGTCCGGGGATGTCGTCTGGGAAGTCCAGAATGGCGACCCGGCGATTGGTGAAACCAACACGGCCACGGTGTTGCCAATCAAGGACAAGGTCATTGTCGGCATCTCGGGTGGCGAATTCGGTGTGCGCGGGTCAGTTACGGCCTATGACATGAACTCGGGCGAGCAGGTCTGGCGGGCCTATTCCATGGGGCCGGATTCGGACATTCTTGTCGATCCGGAAAAGACCACCCATCTGGGTAAGCCTGTTGGCGCGGACTCGGGTACAAATACCTGGGAAGGCGATCAGTGGAAGATTGGCGGCGGCACCACATGGGGCTGGTATTCTGCGGATCTGGACGAAAACCTGATGTACTATGGCACGGGTAACCCATCGACCTGGAACCCGGCGCAGCGCCCGGGCGACAACCGCTGGTCCATGACCATCATGGCGCGTGATATCGACACCGGCGTGGCAAGATGGTTCTACCAGATGACGCCGCATGATGAATGGGACTATGACGGCATCAATGAAATGATCCTCACGGAACAGGAAATTGATGGCGAGCAGCGCAAGCTGCTGACCCATTTCGACCGCAACGGTCTGGGATACACTATGGACCGTGTCACGGGTGAGCTGCTGGTGGCCGAAAAATTCGACCCGGTTGTGAACTGGACAACTGGCGTCGACATGGATCCCAACAGCGAAACTTATGGCCGCCCGGCCGTGGTTGCGCAGTATTCGACGGAACAGAACGGCGAGGACGTGAACTCGACCGGTATCTGCCCGGCGGCTTTGGGCACAAAGGACCAGCAGCCTGCGGCCTATTCGCCGAAGACTCAGTTGATGTATGTGCCAACCAACCATGTCTGCATGGATTATGAACCGTTCCGCGTGTCCTATACCGCTGGTCAGCCCTATGTGGGTGCAACTCTGGCGATGTATCCGGCACCGGACAGCCATGGTGGCATGGGCAACTTCATTGCCTGGGACAACACTGATGGAAGCATCAAGTGGTCACTGCCCGAGCAGTTCTCGGTCTGGTCGGGTGCGCTGGCGACAGCGGGTGACGTTGTCTTCTATGGAACGCTCGAAGGTTATCTGAAGGCTGTTCATGCAGAAACAGGTGAAGAACTGTACAAGTTCAAAACGCCCTCTGGCATCATCGGCAACGTGATGACGTATGAGCAAGGTGGCAAGCAGTATATCGGCATCCTGTCCGGTGTCGGTGGCTGGGCCGGTATCGGTCTGGCGGCTGGTTTGACCAACCCGAATGATGGTCTGGGCGCCGTGGGTGGCTATGCCGCACTCAGCGACTATACCGCGCTGGGCGGTCAGCTGACCGTGTTCGCATTGCCGAACTAAGCCAAAGATCCGGCCGGCGCGGTTCAATCGGACCGCGCCGGTTTTCACTTGAAAAGAAACGAGCGTTCCATGAACCATTCTGTACGTCTTCTGGCATCAATTCTTGCATCTTGCCTTCCTGTTGCCGCGATCGCTGACAATCTGGCAGTCGCGTATTCCGAAGATGGACGGTATTACACCGAAGACGATATCCCGACATTCAACGTGGCCGAGGATGGAACCGTGGACTGGATGACATTTTCGGGCTTCCGGCGCTATCACGCGGAATGCCATGTCTGTCACGGCCCGGATGGCGAGGGTTCGACCTATGCGCCGGCTCTGAAAGAGTCTGCGCTGGAAATGGATTATTATGACTTCGTTGATGTCGTCACCAATGGCCGCCAGGTGGTGAACGCCGCTGAAAACTCGGTGATGCCGGGATTTGGCGACAACCCGAATGTGATGTGCTTTCTGAATGATATCTATGTATATCTCAAAGCCCATGGATCGGGCGCGATCCCGCGTGGCCGCCCGCCCAAGAAAGAGGCGAAATCTGACGTGATCCGCGAGGATGAAGATGCGTGTATGGGCTAAGGCCTGCCTGCCGGTTTTCGGACTTTGCGTCTGGCTTTGTCAGGCAGTGCCCGTGTCGGCGCAGACGTCTGACCTGGTTTCAAGAACGGCTTTTCGCGTCTGTGCGGATCCGGCCAACTATCCCATGTCATCCGAGGATGGATCGGGATTTGAAAACAAACTGGCCGAATTGATTGCCGCAAAGCTGGAATTGCCCGTGCAATATGTCTGGTTTCCGCAGGCGACGGGCTTCATACGGAACACGCTGACCGCCAAACGATGCGATGTGGTGATCGGCTATGCGCAAGGTCATGAGTTGGTGCAGAACACCAACCACTACTATACGTCCGCCTATGCGCTGATCGTTCCGATGGACAGTGATCTGGCCCAGGTGGACGGGCTGAACGATCCGATGCTCAAGGGAAAACGGATCGGGATCGTGGCGGGTACACCGCCCGCGGCTCATATGGCGCGGAACGGGCTGATCGGGCAAGCCAAGCCTTATAACCTCTTCGTTGACCGACGTGTGGAAAGCCCGGCCATCGACATGCTGGATGACCTGCAAACAGGTGAGATCGATGCCGCCATTCTCTGGGGTCCGCTGGGCGGACCATTGGTCAAGGCGGATTATCCTGATTTCAAGGTGATCCCGCTGGTCAAGGAAGAGCTGCCGCCGCGCCTGTTCTATCGCATCACCATGGGCGTGCGGCCGGGTGAGAAGGTATGGCAGAGACAGCTGAATTCCCTGATCCGACGCAACCAGGACGAGATCAATTCTGTATTGGCTGAGGCCGGTGTTCCCTTGGTGAATGATCTGGGGACCGAGGTTCTGGACCTGTCGCAATGATGCGGGCAACGGTGGCAATTGCGTTGATCTCGACGGCCGCAATAGCGCAGACAGTACCCGAACCAAGTGACTACCGCATGGATCACTACCGCGCGCCGGTGCCGGATCAGGTAACCGGCGGGACGGTCATCGGCCCGGAAGAGGCGTACGGCCTGTGGCAGGAACAAAGCGTCGCGTTCATCGACGTTTTGCCGCAGCCGCCCAAACCTGCCAATCTGCCTGAAGGCACGATCTGGCGCGACAAGCCGCGCGACAGCATTCCGGGATCACTGTGGTTGCCCAATGTCGGCTACGGCGCAATTGCCGAAGTTACGGCAGATTATTTTCGATCCGGTTTAGAGGCCAGCACTGAGGGCGATATCAACCACGGTCTCGTGTTCTTTTGCCTGGAAGATTGCTGGATGAGCTGGAATGCCGCCCGACGCGCAATCGAATGGGGATACACCAAAGTCTATTGGTTCCCGGAAGGCACCGATGGCTGGGCCTTGTGGGGCTATCAACTGGAACGGGTAAAGCCAGCCCCGGGCCAACCCGTTGCCGGAGGCGGTTGATCTAAAAACCCGCCAGTTTCTTGTGTAAATGACTGACCGTGCCGTCCGTGTCCGTCATGGTCACATCAACCGCTTGCGCCCTGCTTGGAACCGAGATGCCGACCCGTGGATTTTCGGACAGTGAAATCGACCCCGTCATCTGGACATACCCCGCGCCATCCAGATCGATATCCACGGTCTCTACATATCGCATCGGAATGAACAGCAGGGAAATCTGATCCATCTGCATTCCGGAATGCGACGGGTGATCAATGTTCAGATCCATCTTGTTGGCCCGGTCCGCCCCCAGGCTGGACAATCGTGCCCGCGCGTTCAACGCAGGGACGCGGCCCACCAGTTCGGCCTCCATCGTTCCAAGGTTTGCCAACGCCAGTTCCGGATCAGTCCCGGGGGGTGCCGCGCAGGCGCCAAGACCCGAGGTTTTGACGAAAGTTTCCGATACCCAAAGGCGGCCATCCGTGGTTTCGGCGATGACATGCATCGGGGTCGGGCCGTTCACGCGCATGGTCACGTCGAAGTAGAAACCCGGCAATGGCTCTTCCAACTCGAACACGGCAGAAACCGGCATCGGGTTTTCGTCCAGCACCAGCGTCACCTTGGCCACCTTCGTTCCCCGCGGGGCCGCAACCTGAGCCGCCAGTTGAGCCCGCGCATCATCGGGCGTGCGATAGGGGGCATCAATCGCGATGAACGCATCTCCGTTTTGCATCGGTCGGTCGCCATACAACATCGCTCGGACATTTTCCCATGCCTCGTTGGATGCCCAAACCGGAGCCGCCAGCACACAGAACAGGACTGCAATCAGATGAGAAACTTTCATGGTCGTCCTCCTTGCAGGAACCGGCCAAAGGCACGGGGCCCGTCACAGGTTTCCATTGTTTCTACCACCGACAGTGCCTGCGGGTCCACGATGCTGACGGTGTTGTCGAACCAGTTTGCGATGACCACAAGATCTTCGCCCGCCGTCGCATCAATGCCTTCGGGGTATTCTCCAACATCAATCACGGCCTCATGTTCGAGCGTCGCCAGAGATATGACGCTGAGCGTATTGGCATATTGGTTCGTGACGAACGCCCGGCCATGGGCGAAGGCGATGCCGTAAGGGCGTTCCCCGACCGGGACCGTTGCGAGGACAGTGCCGGTTTCCGCATCGACCACGCTGACATCATTGCCGCCGACATTGCCGACGAACAGACGCCCATCCGGGTCAAAACGCAGCCCGAAGGGGCGTGATCCAACCGGGCTGCGGTGCAGAGGCTGAAGAGTGTCGGCATCGAAAACCGACACCTGGTCCGCGTCCTTGTCGGCCGACGCCAGAAAACGCCCGTCTTTTGATATCGCAATACCCGCCGGGGCGGCTCCGGTGGGCAACTCGGATTGAACTTTCAGGGTTTCACCGTCCAGCACCCACAGTCGGGCGTTGTACCAGTCCGAGACGAAAACCCGCCCGCGATCCTGATCCAGAGCGATTCCAATCGGCCCCCCTTCAAGCGTGACTTGCGCGATCGTTTCACCGGTCTCGGCAGACAGACGCCTGACCATCTTGCTGTCCGGGGACACGGTGAACAGCGTTTCATCCAGACCAACCGCCACACCCGCAGGCTTGCCAGGTAGGGGCCAACGGGCCGTTTCCTGCATCCGTGCAAGATCCATCCGGCTCAGTTCCTCACCGTTCTGACAGGTGATGAATGCTGTCTGTGCCAGTGTCGGGCTGCCAGAGAGCGCCAAAAACAACATCAGCGGGTGGCTAACTTGCCGCACCGAACCGCTCGATCAACGCGTCGAGACCCGCCTGATAGACGCCGGTTACGGCGGCAATGGCGGCTTCGTCATTCAACTCGGCCGGAGGATCGTTGTTTGGATACCCGCGATAGAAGGCACCGCGCCATTCGATGATCGAACCACCTCCTTCGCGCGGTTTTACCGTCAGATGCGACGAATAGTTGGTGACTGGCAGCACCTCTACCGCGACCTCGGTGATCCGGTAGGAGTAGCTCATTTTCTCTGCGCTGTACTTGTACAGAATTTCATTGATCGTCGGACCGCCTTCCTGACCAAGTGTCAGCAATCGGGTCGCATCAATCTTATTGCCGCCATTTCCTTCGGTCGCAAACACAGCCGGATGCCACGACATGTCATCAAAGTTCCCGACAACGGCCCAGACTTCTTCTGGTGAGGCTGCGACCTCGGCAGTCAGCGTGACTTTCTGCCGGGTCGGCCCGTGGGCCCAAACCAGACCCGGAACCAGCAGAGCGGTGGTTGCGGCAAGAAGAAAACGTCGATTCATTCCATGTCCTCCCTGAATGCGCAGAGCGTCGGCCCACGTGGCGTTTCTTCTGTCAGACCTGACGTGCGAGCGCACCTTGCCGGTCGCCCGTCACACCCCCTGAAAATCGACGGGTGTCGCGGGAAACCGTAACAAGATCAAACGTATACGCGCATTCTTATAAAATAAGAATCGAGCTCAATGATGAAGCTGATAGGCTTTGTTTTACAACACGGCCAAAAGTATCGGTTCCGTTTTTCGGGGCGCTATGCCCCGGGTGTTTCAACCTGAACTCTGACTTTCAGGCAACGGGAGGACATCTTGAATATTCGCCTGCTGCCGCTGCTTGCGGCGCTTCTTTGGTGTGCATCCGCGATGACCGCGGCGGCGCTCGATGTAAAGGCTGCGGTACTGCGGATCGATTATCCGTCGCTTCTGCCGATCTCGCGATATGATCTGAAGCCGGACAACCTGGGTTTTGCCGGTGCCGCGCTTGGGGATGAGGATAACGGAACCACGGGCGGATTTCTGGGACATACCTATGAGACCATCACGATGGCCGTTCCTCCGGAAGAGGCTGACGCCGCAATGGACCGGATCCTTGCCGGAGGCGTGCGCCTGATCGTCCTTTTGGCCAAGGCGCCGGACATGTTGCGCCTGACGGATAAGGCGGCAGAGTCCGGGGCGCTTGTATTCAACGTGTCTGCACCTGATGTCGATCTTCGCGACGCAAACTGCCGGGGCAACCTGCTTCATATCGCCCCGTCCCGCGCCATGAAGGCCGATGCGGTCGCACAGTTTGCCGTCTGGAAGAAATGGGGCGACTGGTTCCTGTTGGCGGGATCCAACCCCGAGGATGTCCAGCTTGCGGACGCGTATCGCCGCGCAGCCAACAAGTTCGGCGCGAAGATTGCAGAAGATCGAACCTTTGCGGATACCGGGGGATCTCGTAGAACGGATTCCGGTCATGTTCTTGTTCAGCGCCAATTGCCATTGGACACGCAGGATGTGCAGGAGCACGACGTTGTGATTGCCGCAGACGAAACCGACTATTTCGCGCGCTATCTGTCCTATCACCTTTGGACCCCGCGCCCCGTGATGGGGTCAGGCGGCTTGCGCCCAACGACGTTTCACGGCGCGCATGAGGCATGGGGCGCGACCCAGTTCCAGACCCGTTTCGAGGATCTGACAGGCCGCTATGTCCGCCCCGAAGACTACAACACCTGGCTTGCACTGCGCGTGATCGGCGAGGCCGTGACCCGTGCCAGTACGGCAGAGCCCGAAGGTGTTCGGGATTATGCTCTGTCGGACGAGTTCGAACTTGCTGCATTCAAAGGGCAGAAAGTGACATTCCGCGATTGGAACGGGCAGTTGCGTCAGCCGATCCTTCTGTATGACGGGTCGATCACTGTCAGCGTCAGTCCGCAAGAGGGGTTTCTGCACCAGGTCTCACCGCTCGATACGTTGGGTTTGGATCGGGCGGAATCCAGCTGTCGCGCATTTGAGTAACCGGAGGTTTTGATGAAACGACTGTTGTTGACCGTTGCCTGTGCTGCGCTGACCGCGGGTCCCGTGTTTGCGGGCAAGGCTTTTGTCTCGAACGAGCGGGGCAATACGATTACCGTGGTTGATACCGAAACCTGGGAGGTGATCACCGAATTTCCAGGCGGCAACCGACCGCGCGGGATCACCGTCAGCCCGGATGGCGGCACGCTGTATGTCTGTGCCTCGGATGACAATATCATCCGGGTATTTGATACAGAGACCTATGAGGAACTTCCCAGTTTGCCCTCTGGTCCGGACCCCGAGCTTTTCATTCTCGAACCCTCGGGCAAGCGGCTCTATATCGCCAATGAGGACGACAATCTGGTGACGGTCACCGACACTGAAACCCGTACCATTCTGGCCGAGATTCCGGTCGGCGTCGAGCCCGAGGGCATGGGGATCAGCCCCGACGCCAAGTTCGTGGTCAATACGTCCGAGACCACCAACATGGCGCATTTCATTTCCACCGAGGATTATTCCATCAAGCATAATGTCCTGGTCGACCAGCGCCCGCGCTATGCCCAGTATACAGCGGATGGAAAGCGCCTGTTCGTGACATCGGAAATCGGCGGAACCGTCACTGTCATGGATATTGCAGAAGACGGAACGCCGACGGTTGTCGGCAAGATCAGCTTCGAAGTGGCGGGCGTGCAGCCGGAATGGTTGCAGCCCGTCGGTGCCAAGGTGACATCGGATGGCAAACGCCTGTTCGTTGCTTTGGGGCCCGCAAACCGGGTTGCCGTCGTTGACGCGCAAAGTCTTGAAGTGCTCGACTATATCCTGGTGGGGCAGCGGGTCTGGCAGTTGGATTTCACGCCGGACGAAAAATATCTGCTGACCACAAATGGCAATTCAAATGACATCACCATCATCGATGTCGCCTCTGAAAAGGCGATCAAATCGGTGCAGGTCGGGCAACAGCCTTGGGGTGTGGTGACCATTGACTAAAGTTCTGGGAGGGACAGGGATGAAGAAACTTATGATCGCAGCGATGGTCGCGGCGCTGGGTGGGCCGATATCGGCGGCACCGCTTTGCGATGATCTGGGATTTGCCGGGCTTCTGGCGAAGTGCAACCGCGGGGAAACGATCAAGCTGACGCTTGCATCGGGGCAACCGTTGGGTGAGGACGTGGTTCTGCAATCCGGCGCGTACTACAAGCTTGAGATTACCGCTGACGGTTCGGCAGAACTGGCCATCGAGGGGCCGTCTTTCTTTCGCGCGATCTGGATGAATGAGATCGTGATCAACAAGATCGAGATCCGTCCAATGGCGGTGGACAGTATCGAGTTTGACAAGGCCGGCGTCGCCGAATTGTCGTTTATCGCAATCAAACCCGGCAGTCATGAAATTCGCATCCCCGGTTCCACCGGTGACACGCAACGCATTACAGTGAGTATTCAGTAAGGGAGAGATAATGTCATGAAAAGATTTACAATGTTGATAACCGCCGGGCTTCTGGCGGCCCCGGCTTTCGCCGACGACATTGACGCGGAAACGGTGGCAAAGATCGAGGCCTATCTTGCCTCTGTCGAATGCCAGATGGACCCGGATGATATCGAGGTTGAAGATGATGGTTATGATCTGGACGATGTCATCTGCAAGGGTGGCAACCAGTTCGATATCAAACTGGACAAAGACTTGAATGAAGTCAGCCGAAAGGCGGAATAGCGAATAAAAGGGATTGGGTCATGTCCAAACTATTTGCCGCGTGCCTTGCATTTGCACTCAGTTCGGGGGTTTTGGCCGCCGAGACCCTGCCGACCATTCGCGCGGCCGTACTCAAGATCGGAACGGTGAATTGGGAACTTGAGACCATTCGCCGGAACGGCCTGGATCGGACGCATGGTTTTGTCCTTGATGTTCAACCTTTTGCCGATAATGGCGCAACGCGTATCGCGGTCGAGGGGGATGAAGCTGATCTGGCGGTTGCCGACTGGATTTGGGTTGCTCGTCAAAGGGCTGCCGGCAAGGATTATGTGTTCATCCCTTACTCCAAAGCCGTGGGCGGCGTGGTTGTGCCCGCCGACAGCACGGCAACCAGTTTGAAGGACCTGGCGGGCGGCAAGATCGGCATCGCGGGGGGACCGCTGGATAAATCCTGGCTGATCTTGCGCGCCTATGCAGCAAAGGAATACGGGATGGACCTGAAAGCCGACACCGAACAGGTGTTCGGTGCGCCGCCTCTGATCTTCAAATCTGCTTTGAACGGCGACTATGCCGGGGCGATCAATTTCTGGCATTTCTTGGCCAAGATGAAAGCGTCCGGCATGAAAGAGCTGATCTCGGTTGAGGATGCCGGGCAGGCCTTGGGGCTCGACACCAATACGCCTTTGCTGGGCTATTACTTGAAAGAGAGTTTTCTGTACGAACACCCCGACCTTGCGCAAAGCCTGTTTGCCGCCAGCCGCGACGCCAAGGACCTGCTGGCCAATTCGCCCGAGGCATGGGAGGCGATAAGACCGCGGATGAACGTCACGTCCGATGCACAGTTTGAACAACTCAAGCTCGATTGGATCGCCGGTATTCCCGATCGCCGCCCGGTTGATGCGGTCGCGGCCAACAGGATGCTGGAACTTATGGCCGAATTGGGCGGGGCTGAACTGGTGGGCGCTGCGACGACTGTGCCACAGGGCCTTTTTGCTGACGTGGAATAGGATCAGATGCAAAACGCGCGCCTCACGCCGCTTATGTCTATCGCAGGCCTTGTGGCGTTGTGGATTGTTGCGGCGTCGCTGACCGCAGACCCTCAGATTCTGCCGCAACCTTGGGACCTGATCCCCCGGTTTCATCAAGAGCTTGCGTCAGGAGAGTTGCTGCGCAGCCTTGGCGCGACCCTGACACGCGTGATCTGGGCGTTCGTGCTGGCAATGACTTTGGGAACGATCATTGGCCTGGCCATGGGCCGGTCGGATGCGCTGAACCGCTGGCTTGATCCATGGCTGGTTGTCTTCCTGAACCTGCCCGCGCTGGTTCTGA
The DNA here is from genome assembly GCF_059613405.1 of Ruegeria sp. BHSA118. Classification (NCBI taxonomy): domain Bacteria; kingdom Pseudomonadati; phylum Pseudomonadota; class Alphaproteobacteria; order Rhodobacterales; family Roseobacteraceae; genus Ruegeria; species Ruegeria sp. BHSA118. Next base: position 11,079 of record NZ_JBXWSM010000015.1, on the reverse strand, counting down.
TCGTGCTGTGCTACCTCTGGATCGGTTTGACCGAGGCTGCGGCGATCACTGCGGTTACGCTGAACAAAATTCCCAATGTCGCGACGATCCTCCGAGAGGGCGGCCGGGCGCTGAGCCCGGATCTGGATGCGTTGGCACGGGTCTACCGGATGCCGTGGCAAAGGCGACAGCGCCATGTGATCCTGCCGCAGCTTGCCCCGTTTATCGCAGCTGCCGCACGGTCCGGGCTTTCCCTGATCTGGAAGATCGTCCTCGTGGTCGAGTTTCTTGGGCGGTCATCCGGTGTCGGGTTTCAAATCCACTTGTATTTTCAGCTGTTTGATGTGGCAATGGTACTGGTCTACGCGTTTTCGTTCATTGCCGTCATGCTGGTTGTCGAATGGCTGGTTCTTCAACCTTTGGAGCGGAACGCTCGACGGTGGAGAACTGCATGATCCGAATTGACATCCGAAAGAAGCGCTTTGAACAACATGCCGTTCTGGGCCCCGTTGCATTTGACATTGCCGCCGGGGAAACGGTCGCGCTGACCGGACCATCGGGCATTGGAAAAACGACGCTGCTGCGATTGGTGGCAGGCATTGACCCGGATTTCGAAGGCCAGATCGTGCGGCCGGATCGGCTTGCGATTGTGTTTCAGGAACCCACTTTGCTGCCATGGCGTTCGGCTTTCGATAATCTCGCCCTGATCCATGGTGACCTGTCGCAGGCTGACATCGACGTCGCCCTGTCAGACGTCGGCCTGGACGGAAAGGGGGATTTGTTTCCCGGTCAGTTGTCATTGGGTCAGCAGCGCCGGCTTTCTCTGGCGCGCGCCTTTGCCGGGCAGCCTGAATTTCTGATTATGGACGAACCTTTTGTATCACTGGATTCCGAGACGGCCGAGACGATGCTGACCCTGACCGAGGACCTCATCACGCGGCATCGCCCGGCGACCCTGTTCGTGACGCATTCCAAACCCGAAGCACAGCGGCTTTCCGACCGGATACTGAACCTGGTACCCGGGCCCGGCGGGGCGGTTCTTGGTTAGGGTCATTCCGCGGGCTCTCTCGCGGCACCGGGTGCGGTTCGATAGATGTAAGGTGCATCCGTTTTGGCGGCATGTTCGTTTGCCTGGTTTTGCAGGGTCTGATGGTGAGGTGATTTGATGCAAACAGGATCGGTGGCGCTTGCGTCTCCGATAACGGCCATGGCCTGACAGCGGCAGCCACCAAAATCAATGGTTTTGCGTTCGCAGGTTTTGCACGGGTCCGACATCCAATCCGTGCCGCGATAGGCATTGAACGCGCTGCCATGATACCAGATATCCGCAAGCGGTTTGTCCTGTACCCGGTCAAATGTCAGATGCGGGATGGTCTGTGCCGCATGGCAAGGCAGAACCTGACCGTCTGGTGCCACGTTCAGCCCGGTTGTCCCCCAACCGCCCATACATCGCTTGGGGTAGTCGTCGTGATAGTCCGCCGGAACATAATCGATGACCAGTTGCCCTTTGAGGTTTTTCCTGGCCTCGGCCACCTGTCGCGTCACCTGTTGTGCTTGTTCCCGCGTCGGCATCAAGGCATCCCTGTTCCGCAAGGCCCAGCCGTGGAATTGCACCGTTGCAACCTCGATCCGCCGAGCACCCATCTCCTGCGCCAATTCTAGCGCCCGCGGCAGTTGGTGGGCATTGTGACGGTGCAGCACGAAGTTCAGGGTCAGCGGAAACCCGATCTTTTTGATCCATTCGACCGTTTTCATCTTGCGGTCAAACCCGCCTCGGTAGCCGCCTACCTTATCGGCCATCGCGGCGTCGGTGCCCTGAAGAGAAAGCTGGATATGGTCCAGGCCGACTTCGTCCAATTCATGCAGGCGTCGCTCGGACAGGCCGATCGCCGACGTGATCAGGTTGGTATACAATCCGGCCTCACGCGCGGCATTGACCAGCGCAACCAGATCGCGGCGGGATGCGGGTTCGCCACCGGACAGATGCAATTGCAACACACCAAGCGCCGCCGCTTCCTTGAACGTACGTGCCCAGGTTTCGGTATCCATTTCACTGTCAAGCTTGGCCATTTCGACAGGGTTGGAGCAATAGGGGCAGGACAACGGACATCGATGCGTCAGCTCGGCCAGCATAGCAATGGGGGGAGGGGGTTTTACCTGCATCAGACGACATCCAGAAAGCGACGCACCCGAAGGGCATCCAGAAACCCCGAGCTGTCTTCGACAATCTGGTCTTCCGGGGCGTTGTATTTCCTGGACAGTCCTGCCGTGATCTGACCAAAGCTGCGTTGGCCGTCTACTTCGCTCAGAATCGCATATCCGATCTGATCCAACGTCACGGCCCGTTCAGGTGCCAGCAGAACCCATTGTTCCCGAACGGAATCGTACTGGATGCGGACACCACGCGGCAGCAAAGGGACCTCTTGCGCCAACATCACGACGCCTGCCGCATCCGTAAACCGGTGTCCGGCTTCCAAGCCCCCGGAGGGATTCGGGCAGGTTCGACATAGGCGCCCCACAGGGCATCCAGCTGCGACCAGAGAACATCGGTCTTGAATATCAGTGCCTTGGCTGCCGCGTCCTGTTTTTCTGCGGTGTCGGCATGATCCAATACCCATGCCAGACCAAAGGCCACATCCTTGGGGGCTTCCTTCAGGCGGTTGCGGAAATAGGCAAGTGAGCTGTCATCCGCAAAATCGTAGTGGCGAAGCAGGCCTTCGATCCTGTTGGCATGAATCTTGGGAGCAAACAGTTCAGTGAGTGAGGCCGCAACCGCTTCCAGCAACGACTTTTCGCGGACGTATCGCACGTAAGCATCCACCGCAAATTTGGTGGCAGGCAATACGCCGTCGCATGAGGCGACATAGTCCGAATCCAGACCGACTGCTTCGGCCAGTCGCAACCAGCGCCGGATACCACCTTCGTTGTCCTCCGTGCCGTCATGATCTTCGATCCGCGACCGCCAGGCTCGGCGCAGTGCAGGATCTTCTACACGCGACATGAAGGCGGCGTCCTTCATCGGGATGGAATGCTGATAATAATAGCGGTTGATCACCCAGGCCCGCACTTCGTCAGGCGTGCATTGACCACCGTGCAGGCGATGATGAAACGGGTGAAGGTCGTGGTAACGCTCGGCTCCGATCTGACGAAGCCGGGCCTCGAACTCTTTGCGGCTTTGGGTCATAGCGTTATCTCCATGCCATCCTGGCCTATCGTCCAACCTTTCGCCCGTGCCCGGGCGTTCTCGGCGCTGTCGGGGCGCAGAACCGGATTGGTGTTGTTCATGTGGATGAACACTTTCCGGCCGATTTTCAATTCGGCGAAACCAGCGATCGATCCGTCGGGGCCGTCCATCGACATATGGCCCATGCGCTTGCCCGTTTTCTGACCCAGCCCGGCCTGCACCATTTCCGTGTCGTGCCAAAGCGTGCCGTCGAAAAACAAAACATCGGCCTCGTCAAGCCGAGCGCGCAACTCGGGCGTCAATGCGGCACAGCCCGGTATGTAATACGCCGTCTTCCTTTGCGCGCTCAGTGCCACCCCGACGGTTTGTTCGCCAACCATTTCGGTTTCGACATGTTCCCCTTCAAGATACAGAGGCACTTTGCCGGGCACCGGAAACAAAGTTGCCTGCAAGCCGGGAACCAGATCGAACGTCTGATTCAACGAGATCGACGCACGTGTCACAACCGAGGCGTTCAAGGCGTCGAAAATCGGGTTCTGCGCAATGACGTCCTGAATGCTTTGGGTTGCAAACAGCGTAAATGGCTGCATCTCGCGCAACGTGAGCAAGCCAGCCACATGGTCTATGTCACCATTTGTCACCAGCACCGATTGAATCGGCACCTCTCGCAACCCGGTCGGATACAGGACAGGCGTATTGCCAAGTTGCGTTCGAATATCCGGAGAAGCGTTCAGGATGGCCCAGTTCTGGCCATCGGGTGAGACCGCGAGTGATGATTGCGTCTGCGCCGGAATATGTCCGCTTCGGGCCAGATTGCAGTTTTCACATCCGCAATTCCATTGCGGAAGGCCGCCGCCAGCAGCGGCCCCAAGTATTATTGCGCGCAACGTCATTTAATGTTGGCGCTTGCGGCTGATCAAATCAGGCCGCCACCACGCTCATCGTCATGATCGGGGCCGTACATGTTGATTTCCATGCCGCATTCGATTTCGCGAATAACAGGTCTGTTCCAAGCCATATCAGGGTCCTCCTCCTAGGATGTGCTGATATTCAATGTGGCAGGACTTGACGTTTGGCGCGACTCTTAATTTATAAGTATGAATTAGACTTTGGTCGGTACTCAGGTGTCATCCGATAACGGGGCGACCCCCTGAATGCAAAACCCCTGGTTGCGTATGGTTTTGATTTCAAAACCAAAATCATCCAACCCCAATTTCTTCCTCAGATATCCGATGTAGACGTCCACCACATTTTCGTTACTGGACCCGTCCTGTGACCAGAGCGTGTCAAACAGCTCTCCTCGGGATATTGGCGATCCGGCCTTGCTGTTGAGCAGCGTGAGCAGTTCGAATTCACGTTCTGTGAGCGCAATGCGTGTCTCGCGGATCGAAAGTGTTCTTTCCCGCGTCGACAGGCGCGCGGGGTCCGGGCGCTGAGAGAGCACGCGTTGTTCCTGTACTTGCAGTCGGGCGACAAGCTCATCAAAGCTGAACGGCTTCACGACATAATCATCGGCCCCGGCTTCAAGGCCGGCGGCACGATGATCGACATCGGAAAGGGCAGACAACATCAATATCGGGATTCCGACCCCGGCAAGACGCGCAGCCCGGACCAGTTCGATACCGCTTTCGGTTCCCAGCATGACATCGACAATCGCGCCCGAGAATACACCGCTTTTCAACCGCTCCAACCCTTGGTCGGCGCGGTTTTCAGCCTCTGCTGAGTAGCCGTGCAGCGACAGGCCCCGGACAAGGGCCGACGTGATTCTGGGGTCGTCATCTATGATCAGCAGCCTGGAGACCATTTTCTATGCCTCCACCAGCGGTAATCGAATGCAGATATTTGTACCGGCATTTGATCCCAGGGCGTTTTCACGTGGAACCGGACTTGTCACCGAAATGGTTCCTTCATGGGCCTCGACGACCCACCTGGCCAGTGCCAGCCCGACACCGAACCCCTGACTGTTCGCCGCCCCTCCCTGAACAAACCGCTCGAAGATCCGGGTTTGGGCACCGTCGGGAATTCCGGGGCCGTTATCGGTCAGCTGTATTTGAACGCCATCGTCAACCGATTGACCGGACAGCAACAACGCCTTCCCGTCCCGCGCATGTCGGATCGCGTTGCGTATCAGACTGAGCAGGACCTGACGAATCCAGTTCAGGTCACAGTGTAACGAACAATCCGGGACGTCGCCCGTTTCAAGCTGCATGTTGGCGCCGTCGATTTCAGGTTGAATGTCGCTCACAACTGTTTGCATCAGATCGCAGAGTGCAACGTTGGTTGGTTCCAGAGCCAGCTCACCGGTTTCGGATCGGGCGACGCGCAGCAAATCATCGATTCTCTGGTTCAGTTTTGCGGCGCTGCTTTCGATTGTTGCCAACGCCTCTGGCGCGGTCTGAATATCCCTCTGGCCTATCTGAGCTTCCATCATGACGACCGTCAGCGGTGTGCGCAGTTCGTGACTGACATCAGCAAAAAAACGGCGCCGGTTTTCGTCGATCTTGGACAGGGATTCATTTGCAGCGCTCAGTTCGCGGGTTCGCTGGGCAATGGTCTCGTTCAACCGCGCCCATTCTGCGTCAACCTCGGCCTGGCGTTTTCTCAATGCAGCGGCCATGCGGTTGGTCTCGCCATATAACTGGCCGATCTCATCATTGCGGGTTTGAGGCAGCGAAATTGCGAATTCGGATCGGCCGACCTGAACCGCCGCGTTGCGCAGCCGATCCAGACGAGAGAACTGCGGCCGCACCAGGCCAAAGTAGAACCACGCCGTGCTGAGCAAGGCGAACAGTGCCAGTGCCAGTGCCGCCCAGGTCAGAACCCAGCGGGTCTTTTCGATTCCCGCCATGACGGAGTTTCGAAACAGTACCTCGGTATTCACCGCCTGGCTGAGCAGAGGATCAAACGCCGACGCAAACGAGTCGACATAGGCGCGCAGCTGGGCCTGATCTGCGTCTGCGTCGGCTAGCCCTTCCAGCGTGCTGGCCAGCAGCGCCTCCATTCTGGCCAGACCCAGGGATTGGGTTCCGTATCGCGATTGTTCGTCCAGCCCCAGGGATCGAACCGCGGCAACGGCATCTTCCACATCGGAACGAAGGTTCAGAAACGTTGCCCCAATCTGGTCTCGGATCGGTGAAAGGCGATCGAGTCGAGACTCGACTGTTTGGCCGGTCTGTATCGACTCGGTTGCGATCACAAGAAATGTGGCGGCCTGGGTCGACAGAGCAGCATAGCGTGCCATGCGGGTTTCCGATGCCAGCGCCGTTTCCAGGCGGCTGGCGACGGTCTGCATCCCGACGTAAAGGATTGCGGCCGCCAGCAGGGTGCCTGATCCAAGCACGACGGCCCCCAGGCCCAAGCGGGTTTTCAGAAGCAGACTGCGCTTTGCGGTTTGTGGCGCGGCCGTCATGATTTCCGCCTCATCAGGCCCCGGGCCGGATCATACCCCCAAACAGCGATCGCGCTCAGTATCGCTGTTGATGCCAGAACCCACAGCAGGGCCCCCCAGTTGATCTGCAAGTAAAGCAGAAACCGGATCAACTCGACCACATGCGTGAAAGGATTGAGCGCACAGATATCACGCAGCAACGGCGAGCTTTCAGCCATTTTCCACAGCGGATAAAGGGCGGAAGACAGGAAGAACATCGGGAAGATGACAAAGTTCATCACGCCGGCAAAATTCTCCAGCTGCTTGATGAAACTGGACAGCACCAACCCCAGCGCGCCCAACATCAGACCGCCCAGAACCAATCCCGGAAGAACCGCGACATAACCGGGCAGGGGCAGGACAATGCCGAACAAAGCGGCCAATCCGAGAAACGTATAGACTTGCAGGATGGATATCGCCGTTGATCCCAGCAGACGGCAGAACAACAGCCACCAGCGCGGGAACGAGCTGGTCAGCAGCAGGCGCATCGAGCCCATCTCGCGGTCATAGACAAGGCTGAGCGAGCTTTGCATCCCATTGAACAAAAGAACCATCGCACACAGGCCGGGGACGATATAGGTCTCGTAAGTGATATAGGTCTGATAGGGTGGAATGATCGACAGGCCGAGGGCCGCGCGAAACCCTGCTGCGAAGATCAATAGCCAAACCATTGGCCGGACCAGAGCTGCCAGAAATCGTTCGCGTTGATGGATGAAACGCAGAAACTCGCGTCCGATGATGGCACGGGCGACTCCCAGGAACCCGTTCATGTCGGCACCTCGGTTCGGGACAGGAACCAATCGGACAACGTTTGATCCCCCCGCAGGCGGCCCACCTGCCCACTGGCAATAATTTGACCGCGATGCAGAACCAGCAGCTGGTCGTCGTCGCGCATCTCATCTGTCAGGTGCGTGGCCCACAAGACGCACAGCCCCTGTTCCGCCAGGTCGTGCACATGGTCAGTTATCGCGTGCCGAGCCGCGGCATCAAGCCCAACGGTGGGTTCGTCCAACAGCAACACCGAAGGTTCGTGCAGCAGGGCCCGAGCCAGCTCCATCCGGCGGCGATGACCGCCATTGAGATCGCGCACTCGTTCCCCGGCGCGGTCACGCATGTTCAGCCGATCCAGCGCCGCGTCGATACGGCCAGGGACTTCGGATCGCGATAACCCATGCAGAGCTGCGAAATAGGCCATGTTCTGGCGCACCGTCAAACCCAGATCCAGTGTCGGTTGCTGAAAGACCACGCCAAGCTTTGCCAGCGCCTTGCGTGGGGATTGGCGCAGATCATGTCCTGCGACCGTGATTTCACCGTCCGGCGCCACAAGCAAGCGCGTGAGCAGCGACACCAGTGTCGATTTTCCGGCCCCATTCGGACCGAGCAGACCGCAGAACATCCCCGCCGACACGTCAAAAGAGACAGCATCCAAAGCCGTCTTGGCGCCATAATGAAAGCTCAGGTCGCGTACGGCGAGACCAGGATCGGTTTCCGCCGAGGGGCGCGCGTCTGACATTCTTCCTCCGTCCCGAACCATGGTTCTTGACAGCAGCTTGCATCGTCGGGGCGCGTTTCTCAACCTTCCAGTCAAAGGCTGGACCACGACTTAAGTATGTGAAGCTTCACGGATTTGATGGTGTTGCCCGAAGGATCCGTCGCGAAGTTTTGCCAGCCGAGACTGTCAGGGGAAGGCGGGCCTGATCGGCGGGAACACCCCGTTTTGCGGGCACCGCTCTTCAGTTTGCGTTCAGCAAAAACGATCTGAACTCTTTGAAGGCGGGGGATCTGCTGAAAGAGGGTGTGAATTTGGCCACCATTGCTCGGGGCAGTTTCAACGAGGCCGAAAACGGGCGAACCAGATCGCCATTGTTCAGCAAGTTCTGAACCAGAATTTCGTGTGCCATCAACACGCCACCGCCATGACGCGCCTCTTCCAGCGCGACGGAATACAACGAGTGCACAGTTCCCGTCTTCGGTACACGTGCGCCATCTGGTTGGCTGTTCAGCCAATTGTCCCAATCATTTGCCCATGCCCCGTCATGGAGAAGGGTTTCCCTCGAAAGATCTGAAACAGATTTCAATCTGTCCGCGACCGAGGGGGCGCAAACCGGGAAAATCACATCTTCGGCTATTTTGATTTCGTTGACGCCGATCGGTTCACCGGAAAAGAACAAAGTCATGTCAAATGGTTCACGCGCAAGGTTTGGCGGCGTTTCAAGGGCCACAACGGACACGGACAAATCCGGGGCAATTTGCCTAAGCGTTCCAAGTCTCGGCGCCAGCCACAATTGCGCGATCGACGGCAACGCGGCGACCTTGACCTTGCGCGGCAGGGCCTTGGTTCGAAGTTCCTGCACGGCCATTCCCAATTGATCAAACGCCTGGGTGAACCCGGGCAAAAGCTCTTCGGCGAGCGCCGTCATCTCTACCCCTCGGGCATTTCGGACAAAAAGTTGGGTACCGGCCCAGGCTTCAAGAGTCTTGACGTGCTGAGTTATCGCGCCCGGAGTAACGGATAGCTCGTCTGCCGCAGCGGCAAAGCTTCCAAGCCGAGCCGCCGCTTCAAATGCTCGTAAAGCGTTGAGATGTGGACCTTTCGGACGACGAGGAGAAAGTGACATCGATTTGAGCCTTAGTTTTTCTGCGGCAAATAAATAGCAATACTGATTTGCTTCGGCCAGTGGAACTCTGGAATTTTGAGGAAACGTAATCGCATCGGAGGAGCCCGGATGTCGCGGCACTTTGAAAACCCAGTCGGGATGACCGACCCCGTCGTCGCAGAAGCACTTGCAAACGAGAAAAAGCGCCAGCAGGACCAAATTGAGCTGATCGCGTCCGAAAATATCGTCAGCCGCGCGGTCTTGGATGCCCTCGGGCACGAGATGACCAACAAGACGCTTGAAGGGTATCCGGGAAACCGGTTCCACGGGGGTGGTCAGTTTGTCGACGTCGTCGAGCAAGCGGCAATCGACCGCGCCAAAGAACTGTTCGGGTGTGACTATGCCAATGTTCAGCCCCATTCCGGCAGCCAGGCGAACCTTGCTGTTTTCTTTTTGCTGCTCAAGCCTGGCGACAGGGTCTTGTCGCTGGATCTGGCCGCCGGCGGTCACCTGAGCCACGGCCTGAAGGCCAACCTGTCGGGTCGCTGGTTCGAACCGCATCATTATGGTGTCGATGCCGAATCCGAGGTCATTGACTGCGATGCGCTGGATAAACTGGCCGAGGAAATCCGGCCAAAACTGCTGATCGCGGGTGGGTCTGCCTATCCACGCGAAATCGACTTCGAGCGCATGGGGCAAATCGCGAGGAAGGTCGGCGCGCACTTTCACGTGGACATGGCTCATATTGCCGGGCTGGTCGCCGCGGGCGTGCATTCTTCGCCTTTTCCGCACGCGGACATTGTGACTTGCACCACGACAAAAACACTGCGTGGTCCTCGTGGCGGGCTGATCCTCACCAACAACGAGAACTGGTTCAAAACGCTGCAATCTGCGGTTTTCCCCGGTGTCCAGGGCTCGATCCACAGTCAGGTTCTGGCGGCCAAAGCGGTTTGCCTTGCCGAAGCGCTTACGGATGAATTCAAGGACTACGGAGCGCAGGTCAAAGCCAACGCCGCCAAACTTGCAGAAACCTTGCAGTCCCGGGGGTTGCGTATCGTGTCCGGTGGTACTGACACGCATCTGGTGCTCGTGGATCTCAGCCCTAAGGGTATCACAGGCAAACGTGCCGAGGTCGTTCTGGAAAAGGCCAATATCACGACCAACAAAAACGCGATCCCCAATGACAGCACGCGACCGCCAGAATGGGTTGGATTGCGCCTGGGCGTAAGCGCGGCATCGACCCGCGGAATGAAAGAGGCCGAGTTCGACCAGTTGGCAAACGTGATTGCGGATTTGATCGAAGCTGAGGCCGCGGGTGATGCCGACGCGACAATTCTGCGCTGCAAAGCCTCGGTCGCCGGGTTGTGCAAATCGTTCCCCATCTACCCGGCGTAGTCACTGCTTACCCGGTGGCAGGGTTCATTGACCGCTCTGGACCATTGGTGTGAGGGCTTTGCCGCGGCGACCATGGCAACGCGTGCCTGATTGGGTGTATGGGCTGTACCCTGTTTGCAAGTTTTGGCATATTCGTGCGGTCCAAAACCAAAGGGCCGGCCAATGCTCGCAACCGAACGCCACGCCATCATACTGGAAGAAGTCTCGCGCCAGCCTGCGGTCTCGATCCGTTCTCTGACTGAACGGCTTGGTGTGTCACGGGAAACCGTGCGCAAGGATATTGAACAGTTGGCACTGGAGAACAAGCTTCATCAGGTCCGGGGCGGCGCGACCAGTATTCGCAGGCGGGAACCTCCGATGGCCGACCGGGCTCAAACCAACCCGCAGGGCAAGGAACGGATTGGAGCCTATGTGGCAAGTGTGATCCCGGACGGGGCCAGCGTGATAATCGACAGCGGGTCAACGACAGTGGCAGCGGCACAGGCTCTGGCTGCTGT